>CAZAIE010000140.1:0-10860 GCA_964485035.1 uncultured Myxococcaceae bacterium
TGCCCGTGCCCGTCCTCGTCTCCGCGAGGAGGGGCTGGGCCTCCTCGCGGAGACGAGGACGGGCACGGGCACGCCGGCGACGCTCCTGCGCGCGGCCCACTCGGACCCCGAGGCGGTGGAGGAGCGGCTCGAGGCGTACGCCAAGGGCGCCTTCGGCATGGAAGCCGTGGCCGCCCGCCGCGCCACCGGCCTCGACTCGGTGCGCGACCCGGTCACCCTCTACGTCGCCGGCCCCTCGCCGCGGGTGGTCACGCAGGGCGCGGCCGCCTCCGTCGGCGTCGCCTCCTCGGCGCTGCTCACGCTGCTCCCCGACGCGGTGCTGCAGGGACGCGAGTCCGACGAGGGCGCCGAGGGTCCCGCGGAGGCCCTGGCCAAGCGGACCCTCCCGCTGGTGCTCCCCTTCGCCTACTCGGCGGAGCTGGAGTACCGCATCGTCCCGCCGCCCGGCTTCGTGGCGCGCGAGCTGCCGCCGGCGGACCGGCGCACCTTCGGCCCGGCGACGCTCAGCGAGACCTTCACCCGCGAGCCCGACGGCAGCGTCCGGGTGCGCTTCGCCTTCGACACCGGCAGCGGCGTGTTCCCCCCCGGGCAGGCCGACGCGCTGCTGGCCGCCGTGCCCGAGCTGGCCAAGGGCCACTACCGCCTGGTGACCTTCGAGGCCCGCGGGGGACGGCTGGCCACCGAAGGCCGCTTCCGCGAGGCCGTGGCCGAGTACCGCTCGCTGGCCGCGGCCCACCCCCGCGAGGCGCTGCACCAGGAGCAGCTCTCGCAGACGCTGCTGGAGGCGGGGCTGGGGGAGCTGGCCCGCGAGCACGCGCGGCAGGCGGTGGCGCTCGAGCCGCGACGGGCCCAGGCCCACCAGGCGCTGGCCGCGGCGCTCCAGCACGACGCCTTCGGCCGGCGCTTCGGCCCCGGCTTCGACCACGCGGGGGCGGTGGCGGCGCTGCGCCGCGCCAAGGAGCTGGCCCCGCGGGACTTCCGGGTGCGGGCGGAGCTCGCCTGGCTGCTGGAGCACGACGCGCAGGGCCTGCAGCTCTCCGACCGGGCGCCGCTCGCGGAGGCAGTGGCCGAGTACCTGGAGCTGCGCCCGATGGGCCCGGACAACGAAGACCGGCTGCTCATCTGCCTGCACCGGCTGGGACGGCTCGCGGAGCTGCGCCGGGTCGCGGGGGCCGCCAAGGCGACCGACACCCGCAATTCCCTGCTCCTCGCCGCCCTCGCCGCGCTGGACGGGGTCCCCGCGGCCGTCGCCGAGGCCGGGCGGCTGGCGCCGGTCGCCGAAGCGCAGCAGAAGCTGGTCACCACGGCCTCCGAGTGGCTGGTGCAGCAGCGCCGGTACCCCGAGGCCCTGGAGCTGCTCCAGAAGGCCGGGGGCCGGGCCCAGCGCAACGCCGAGCTGCAGGGGCGCCTCTCGCTGCTCGCGCGGGCGCGCCGCTTCGAGCCCGACAAGCTGGGCGGGAAAGACCCCGTGGACGTGGTGCGGCGGTTCGCCGCGGCGGCGATGTTCTCCGACGAGCCGAAGGACCTCGGGAGCCACCTCTCGAAGCACACCCCCGCCAAGGAGCTGGAGCGGGACGGGCGCGTGGTGGGCCGGCAGCTCCGCTCGACGGGCATGCCGCTGGCGGTGAGCGCGGACCTCTTCTTCGCCCTCGCGGAGCCGAAGGTCGAGGGCGACGAGGCCTCGGGGTGGCGCGTGCGCCTGCAGGCCTCGATGGGGCCATCCACCTCTCCGGTCGACTTCTACGTCCTGAGCGAAGGCGGGGCGCTGAAGGTCGCGGCGGCGAACACCCCGGGCGAGCTCGCCGGCCTGGCGCTGGTGCTGGGCCGCGAGGGGAGGCTGGCCCCGGCGCGGCGGTTCCTCGGCTGGGCGGGGAGCCCCTCGCCGGACCCGGTCTGCCCGGGGGAGACCGCGCTCCAGACGGTGGCGCGGAACGCGGCGCTGCGCGTGGGCGGCAGCGTCGCCGGGCTCGACCCCTCGGCGGAGCTGGAGGGGGCCCTGGGCTGCGCGTCCGAGGCCACCCGCGCGCGCGTCGGCGCCGAGCTGGCGTGGTCGCACCTGCGGAAAGAGCGTCACGAGCAAGCGCTGGCCGTCGCCGCCGCGCACCCGCTGCCCGGCAGCGGCTTTTTGGTGAAGGTGCTCGCCCTGCAGGGGCTGAAGCGCGACGCGGACCTGGAGGCGCTCCTCTCGGCGCGGCTCGCGGAGGCCCCCGACGACGAGGACGCCCTGGTGGCGCGCTTCCACGACGCCGAGCTGCGCGAGGACGTGGAGGGGATGGAGCGCTGGGGCCGGCGGCTCCTGGAGCTGGGCAAGGGCTCGCCCGCGGGGCTCTACAACCAGCTCGCCTGGGCGTCGCTGTTCCGCGGGCCGGTGGGAGAGGCGGCGCTGGAGGACGCACGGCGGGCGGTGGCGCTCTCGCAGGAGAGGTCCCACGCCTCGCTGCACACCCTGGCGACGCTCTACGCCGAGAGCGGGCGCGCGGCGGAGGCGATGCAGACCCTGCGCAAGGCCCTGGACGCGAGCGGGGGCCAGCCTGCGCCGGACGACTGGTACGTGGCCGGCCGCGTGGCCGAGGACTGCGGCTACCCCGCCTACGCCCGGCAGGCCTACGAGAGGCTGACCGGGAACAAGGGCGACGGGCGCTTCGCCACCGCGACCCTGGCGGCGCGAAGGCTCGCGGGACTCGCGGCGGGGGGAGGGAAGTAGTGGACCTCACCCTGCTCGTCGTCGGTGGAGCGACCGCCGCGGCCGCCGTCGCGCTGGGCCGGGTGGGCCGAGCCCAGAGGAAGAGCCTGCTCGATTGCGAGCGCCGGACCATCGCTTCGCTGGCGGACCACCCCCAGGGAGCTCCGGTGGCCCTGCGCGCGCGTCTTTCCTGTGAGCAGCCCGTCGAGGACCCCTCGACGCGCAGGTCCTGCGCCTGCTTCCGGATCGCCGCCTACCTCGCCCAGAAGGGACGACACGACCACCAGACGGTGGACTGGGTGCTCGTCTGCGAGACGAAGGAGCAGGCGACGGACCTGCGACTCTCGGACCCGTCCGGGAGCATCGCTTTGGACGGTGAAGTCGGGCTGCTCGCGGGCACGCCGGGCCTCTCCGAGCCCGACGCGGCGCTGTCCCACTACGGGCTCACAGGCATTGACTACCGGGGAGAGAGCGCCGTCATCCTCCCGGGAGCCGAGGCGTTCGTCGAGGCCCGGGTCTCGCACCGGGGCACGCAGACGGTGTTGTCCGGCCCCATCGTCGTGGACGGCCGCTCCCCGAGGTATCACCGCGGAACCGCCTGGACCCTGCTGGGACTGGCGGCCGGCCTGATGGTCCTCGGCGCTGCGCTGCTGGGACATGGCCTGCTCAAGCCAGCGGAGCCGGACGTGGCCTCCGAGCCAGAAGAGCCCAGGCCGCTCGAACTCCCGCGCACGCCATGACAAGGCCTCGCCTCCCTCACCGCGGCAGCGAGCCGATCTCTCCCATCCTCCCGTCGCGGAAGTCCTGCACGGCCTGGTGGATCTCCTCGACGGTGTTCATGACGAAGGGCCCGTAGCGTGCGACCGGCTCACGGAGCGGGACCCCGGAGCAGAGCAGCAGCCGCGCGGGGACCGGCGCGTCCGTGGGGACCGCCAGCTCGAGCAGCGAGCCCTCGCCGAGGACCGCGCACGACCCGTCGGCCACGAGCGTCCGCTCGCTCCCGACCAGGGCCTCGCCCGCGAACACGTAGACGAACCCGCGGTGGTCCGACGGCACGAGGACCTCCACGGCGGCGCCCGGCACGAGCGTCCAGTCCTGCAGCGCGATCGGCGTTCGGGTTTCGATCACTGCGTGCGCTTCCAGCGCCTCTCCGGCCAGCACCCGCACCGTCGCCCTGCCGTCTGCGCTGCGCCCCACGGGGATGCTCTCCGAGGAAATCTCCTGGTACCTGGGCCGCATCATCTTGTCGCGCGCCGGGAGGTTCACCCAGAGTTGGAACCCGTGCAGCCGCCCGCCGTGCTCGAAGAGCCGCCGCGAGGGCATCTCGGAGTGAACCACGCCGGAGCCGGCCGTCATCCACTGGACGTCCCCAGGTCCGAGGCTCCCGCGGTGCCCAGCCGAGTCGGCGTGCTCCATCTCTCCGGCCAGGACGTAGGTCACCGTCTCGAAGCCCCGGTGAGGGTGGTCGGGCGCGCCCACCGCCTCGCCCGGGGCGTAGTCCGCTGGCCCCATCTCGTCGAGGAGCAGGAACGGGTCCACCTGGTCCAGCGCGCGGTCGGGGAAAGGCCGGCGCACGACGAACCCGCCTCCCTCGAGCTGACGATGGGCCTTCACCACCCGCGCCACGGTGCGCTTCACGACGCTGGTTGCCATGCTCGCCTCCTCAGCGGCGCCGGGACTTCCCAGCCGCCTTCCCCTCGACCCGGGCGTTGCCCAGCCCGAGCTTCCGACAGAGCCGTGCAAGCTCGGCCAGCTCCGGCGAAGTGAGCGCTCCCATCACCCGGGCCATGTTCGCCGCATGGAGCGGGAACACCCGCTCGATGCGGCGGCGCCCCTCGTCGGTGAGGCCGACCTCGATCTGCCGGCGGTCCTGCGGCCTTCGCGTGCGCGTGACCAGACCCTCGCGCTCCAAGGCCTCGAGCATGGCGGTCATGTTCGGGTCGCCGCGCAGCAGCTTTCGTCCCAGCTCGCGCTGGCACATGGGGCCCAGGTGGAGCAGCGCCTCGAGGACCCCGAGCTGCCGAGGGGTCATCCCCGCCTCGTCCAGCCCCTCTTGCAGCCGCGCGTTCACCGTCTCCTGCGCCCGCGTCAGCTTCACGTAGGCCTCCAGGGCCTGGAGCTGCTCCGTCGGAGCCTGGCAGTGCACGGCCATCGTCCACCTCGCAACCATTCGATGTCGAAGCTTCGGAGTCGTTGCGCGCGGCCGTAAGATTCGCCCCACATGAGCCTGCGCACTGCTTGTACCTACGACTGCCCCGACGCTTGTGGCCTGCTGCTGCGCGACGGACACCTGGCCGGCGACCCGGACCACCCGATCACGCGCGGGTTCACCTGCCAGAGGATCCAGCGCCACCTCGCGCGGCTGGCCAGCCCGACGAGACTGCGCGAGCCGCGGATCCGCCAGGGCGACCGCTGGCTCGGCGCTTCCTGGGACGCAGCGCTCGACCTCGCTGCCGAGCGGCTCCGGGCCGCGCTGCCCGAGCCCGCGTCGATCGTCTACCTCCAGGGCGGCGGTTCCCTCGGCCTCTCCAAGAAGCTGGTGACCCACGCGTTCCGCACGCTGGGCCCCATCACCAGCCTCCGCGGAGGCCCGTGCGGAGAGGCGGGCGAGGAGGCGCAGCGGCTCGACTTCGGGGACTGCGCCGACCATGACTACACCGACCTCTCCCACTCGCAGGCGGTGGTGCTCTGGGGCCGCAACCCGGTCGAGACCGGCCCGCACCTGATCCCGTTCGTCCGCGAGGCGCAGGCGCGCGGCGCGCCGGTCACCCTCGTCGACGTCCGCCGCACGCCCAGCGCGAAGCTCGCGGACCGGTTCGTCTGCGTGACGCCTGGAGGCGACGGCGCGCTCGCCCTCGCGGTGCTGCGCTCGCTGCACGAGTCCCAGGCCCTGGACCTCTCCCGCGTGGAGGCCCCCGACTCGTTCCTGGCGATGCTCACCTCGCGCGACGTGGCCGGGTGGACCGCACCCTCGGGTGCCTCGACCGACGACGTCGACCACCTGGCTTCTCTCTACGCCGAGCGCCGCCCAGTCGCGACGTGGGTCGGCTGGGGCCTGCAGCGTCGCAGCACCGGAGGGGCGCAGCTGCGCTGCCTCGATGCCCTCGGCCTGCTCACCGGCAACGTCGGCGTCGCCGGGGGCGGCGTGAACTTCACCTCGTGGCGCCGGCGAGGGCTCGACGTCTCGGGGCTCGCGGAGTCGTCAGGGCGCACGCTCCCCTCGGCCATGCTGGGAACGGCGCTGCTCGGCCTGCACGACCCCGACCCGCGGTTCGTCTACGTCTGCGCGGCGAACCCGGTGGGCTCGCACGCCGGTTCGGCGGCCATCGCCCAGGGCCTGCGCCGCTGCGGCTTCGTGGTCGTCGCCGACGCGTTCGAGACCGACACCACGGCCACGGCAGACCTGGTGCTCCCCGTGGCGCTGATGCTGGAAGAGGACGACGCCGTGGGCTCGTACGCGCACCATCACGTCGCCACCGTGCGCGCCTGCGTGGCGCCGCCCGCGGGCGCGCGGACCGACCTGTGGATCGCCCGTGAACTGCGGCGGCGCGCGGGGCTCCCCGACGACCCGGTGCTCGAGGACCCTGCGGGGGCGCTGGCGAGGATGACCGCGCCCTGGTTCACCTCGGGCCCGGTCCAGCGCAGCCCGGCGCAGGTCCCGGTGCCGTTCGCCGACCGCTTCCCCACTCCCAGCGGCAAGGCGCGGCTGCTGACCGTGGCGCCGGTCCCGTCCCCGGCCGACCCGCACTTTCCCCTGAGGCTGCTCAGCGTCTCGAACCAGGCGTGGCAGACCACGCAGCTCACGCCGGAGCAGGAGGCCCAGGTCCCCGTCTGTCACGTCCACCCGGGCTCCACGGCGCTCGGCGACGGAGCGTGGGCCGAGCTGGCGACGGCCCAGAGCACGATGCGGGTGGTCGTCCGGCACGACGGGGGCGTAGGCAAGGGCGTCGCGGTCGTCTACCGCGGCGGACCAGTGCGCCTCGCGCGCGGGGTGAACGCCCTGCTCCCCGAGCGCGAGACCGACGTCGGCGGCGGCGTGGCGTTCTACGACGAGCCCGCGTGCCTCTCCCCTGCCCCGCTCAGTCCCTAGTCACGTCCAGGACGTGCCGCGGCTTGCCCCAGAGGGCGCTGCGCGCGCGCTCGACCCAGAGGAAGACGACCGGCACCACCCAGAGGGTCAGGAGCGTCGAGGTCAGCACGCCGCCGATGACCACCACCGCCATGGGCGAGCGGAACTCGCTGCCCGTCCCGGTGCCGATGGCGGTGGGCAGCATGCCGAGCACCATCGCGGCGCTGGTCATGAGGATGGGCCGCAGACGGCGCGGACCGGCCTTGCCCATCGCCACCGCGGGGTCGTCGCCCTCGCGGATGTGCTGCAGCGCCCCGTCGACCAGGAGGATGGCGTTCTTGGTCACCAGGCCCATGAGCAGGATGACGCCGATCTCCGAGCTGAGGTTCAAGGCGTTGCCGGTCAGCGCGAGCGCGAAGATGGCGCCGACCAGCGCCAGCGGCAGGGACAGCATGATGGTGAAGGGGTGCACCAGCGACTCGAACTGGCTGGCGAGCACGATGAAGATGAAGATGAGCGCCAGCCCGAGCGCCATCGCCATGCTGTTGGTCATGTCGGCCATCTCGCGCTGCATCCCGTTCCAGAAGTACGAGTACCCCTGCGGCAGCGGGTGGTCGGCGAGGCGCTGCTTGAGCTCCGCGACCACCGCGCCCAGCGAGTACCCCGGGGCGATCTGGCTCGAGACGGTGATCTGCCGCTCGCGCTGCTCGTGCTCGATGACCGCGGGCCCCACCGCGGGCGAGACCCGGGCGAGCTGCCCCAGGGCCACCGGGCCCTTCACGGTCATGATCCACAGCTTCTCCAGCGCCTCGGCCGAGCCGCGGTCTTCCTCCGCCAGGCGTACGCGGATCTCGGCCTCGCGGCGGCCCTCGCGCATCTTCCCGGCCACCTCTCCGTAGGTCGCCAGCCGCACCTGCATGGCCACCGCGCCCGCGGGCAGCCCGTGCCGCGCCGCCACCTCGTGGTCCACGTCCACCGCCAACTCGGGCTTGCCGGGGCTGTCACGGAGCTGCACGTCGGAGGTCCCGGGGATCTCGCGCAGGGTCTTGGCCATGAACTCGGCCTCTTCGCGCAGCACCGCGAAGTCGCGCCCGATGATCTGCATGTAGATGGGCGGCCAGTCCCCGATGCCCTCGATGACCGGCGGGTCGGAGACCGCGTACTGCGCGCCCTGGACCCCGGAGAGGATCTCGCGGATGCGCTGCTTGTAGTCGGCCAGGGGCCAGGCGCGCTCGTTCTTGTCCACGAGCTTCACCCGCCAGCGGGCCTTGCGCACGTCCTCCTGCGGGCCCACCACCACGTAGACCGCGGTCACGCCGGGCAGCTCCAGCACCGCCCGCTCGGCCTCGGCGCTGCGCTCCGAGGTCGTGGCCAGGCTGCTGCCCGAGGGGAACTCGACGTTGACGATGACCTCGCCGCGGTCATCGACGGGGATGAACTCCTGCCCGAGCTTGCTCCCCGCCCAGAGGCTCGCGGCGAAGAGCAGCGCGGCCGAGCCGAAGGTGACCACCTTGTGGCGCATCACCCAGTGCAGCGTCCGGCCGTAGAGGCGGTCCATGGCGTCGAAGCGCCGGCGCAGGAACGCGGCCACCGCGTTCTCCCGGTGCAGCACGCCCGGCTGGTGCCGCTTCGCCAGCCGCGCCGAGAGCATGGGGTCGAGCGTGAAGGCCACGAAGAGCGAGAGCAGCACCGCGGCGGTGATGGTGAGCCCGAACTCGCGGAAGAACTGCCCGACGATGCCCTGCATGAAGGCCACCGGCACGAACACCGCGCAGAGGGTGAGCGTGGTGGCCAGCACCGCCAGGGCGATCTCCTTGGTGCCGCGCGAGGCGGCCATCGCCGGCGGGTCGCCCGCCTCCAGCCGCCGGGTGATGGACTCGCGCACCACCACCGCGTCGTCGATGAGCAGGCCGATGGCCAGCGAGAGGCCGATGAGCGTGAGCTGGTTCAGCGAGAAGCCCATCGCGTACATCGCGAAGAGCGTGCCCACCACCGAGGTGGGCAGCGCCAGCGAGCTGATGAAGGTGCCGCGCAGGTCGAGCAGGAACAGCAGGATGATGAGGACGGCCATCGCCCCACCGAAGAAGATGGCCACCCACACCTCGTGGGCGTTGGCCTCGATGAGCAGCGACTGGTCCACCAGCACGTCGGCCTTGAAGCCGTACTGCTGCGCGAGGCCCGGCACCGCGGCCTTGGTCGCCCGCGCCACCGCCATGGCGTTGGAGCCCGCCTGCTTGACGACCTCCACTGCCACCGCTTCGACGCCGCTGGTGCGCACCAGCGTGCGGCGCTCCTTGGCCACGCGCCTCACCAGGGCCACGTCGCCCAGCCGCACCTGGCTCCCGTCGGCGCCGGTGGCCACCACCATCTGCCGCAGCCGCTCCACGTCCGGGAACTCGCCGCGCACGCGCACGCCGATCTCGTTGGGGCCGGACTGGTAGCGCCCGGCGGGGAGGTCGAGGTGCTCGGCCTTGAGCCGCTGGAAGACCGCGTCGGGGGTGAGGAACAGGCTCGCCAGCCGGTCGCGGAACAGCTCCACGGAAATCTCCGCCTCGCCGCCGCCCAGCACGCGCACCGCGGCCACGCCGTCGAGCTGCTCCAGGCGCGGACGCACCTGGTCGTCGAGCAGGTGGCGCAGCTCGATGGGGTCCAGCGCCGCCGAGGCGGAGAACACGAACACCGGCTGCGCGGAGACGTCGAACTGGGAGATGACCGGGGCGCGCACGCCGGTGGGCATGACCGCCACCACCAGCCCCACCTTGTCGCGGATCTGCTGGACCGCCTCCGCGGGGTCGACCTTCATCTTGAACTGCGCGAAGACCATCGAGACGTCCTCGCGCGACTGCGAGAAGACGCGGTCCAGTCCCGAGATGCCGGAGACGGCGTCCTCGATGGGGCGCGTGACGTCGTCCTCGATGTCCTGGGGGCTCGCGCCCGGGTACACCGTGGTGACCATCACCATGGGGATGGAGGTGTCGGGGAAGAGGTCGGTGCCGAGGCGGCTGTAGCCGACCACGCCCAGCACCAGCACCGTCAGCGAGGTCATCGCGGTGAAGACCGGCCGGCGGATGGCGACGTCGGAGAGGTTCATCGCGCCGCCCCGTCGAAGGGCGCGCCCTCGGCGAGCGACGACGGGGGCTCGGCCACCACCCGCGCTCCAGCGGGCAGCGCGCCGGCGGGCACCACCACCGAGCGGTCGCCTTCCTGCCCGAGCACCGTCACCGGCTGCGGCCGCGCGGTGCCCTCGGGTCCCACGATCCAGATGGAGTAGGCGCCCTCCTTCTGCACCAGGGCCGAGGAGGCCACCTTGAGCGCGTCGCGCTCGGCGCGCCCCGACACCTCGAGCCGCGCGAAGGCGTACGCGAGGAAGCGCCCGTCGGCGTTGGCCACGGCCACCTCCACCGGCACCCGGCCCGTCCCTGGGTCGACCATCGGGACGACGGCCTTCACCTGGGCTTCCTCGGTCCGCGCGCCAGTGGCCGGAACCACCACCGTGACGCGGTCGCCCGCCTTGACCTCCGCGGCCTCGGCCTGGGTGAGCGAGGTCTCCAGCACCAGCGCGCGGCTGGACTGCAGCGAGAAGAGCGGCGCGCCGGGCCCGACGACCATGCCCACGCCGTCGGGGAGGCGGGCGACGACGCCGGGGAACGGCGCGCGCAGGGCGTGGTTGCGCAGGTGCACCTCCGCCTGCTGGAGCTGGGCGCGCGCGGCGAGCAGCGCCGCCGCGGCCTGGTCCCGCTGGCCCTGCACCTGGGCGAGCTGCGCGTCGGTGACCCCACCCTCGGCCTTCCTGATGGCGGTCATCCGTTCCAGCGCGTCCTGGGCGATGCGGTCGGTGGCCTCGGCGGCCTTCACCCCCGCCTGCGCCTGGGCGAGGGTCGCGCGCGCTGCCGCGGAGTCCAGGGTCATGAGCACCGTGCCCTCGTTCACCTCCTGGGCGCGGGTCACGAACAGCCGCTCCACCGTCCCGGGGATGGCCGGCGAGAGCATCGCCGAGAGCGCCGGCTTCAGCGTGCCGGTGGCCGTCACCCGCTGGGCGAAGCGGACCGGCTCGGGGGCCTCCAGCAGCGAGCGGGGCTTCGGCCGCGAGGCGGCGGGCAGCGGCGTG
>CAZAIE010000141.1:0-10790 GCA_964485035.1 uncultured Myxococcaceae bacterium
TCGCGCGTCGAGGGCTTCAAGAAGAGCATCCGCAGCCCGCTGATGCTGCCCGCGGCGATCACCAGGTCCGCGCCGGTGCGCCGGGCGAGCCCCGCGGCCTCGTCCACCGTCGAGACCTCGGGCTCGCCGTGGACCTCGAGCCGCTCCACCGCCACGCCCTTCTTCTCCAGGAGGTAGGCGAGGCGCGCGAGCTCCCCCGTGCGCGCGAGGTGTGGGCCAGAGACGAGCAGCGCCTTGCGCCCGAAACCGGAGGCCAGCTCGCCCAGCTGGTCGAGCGAGCCGCGGCCGAAGACGATGCGCTGCGCGGTGGCGAACTCGAAGGTCATCGCGTCACCAGGCCGAGGCCGCCTCGGGGAGCACGGTCTGGAAGCGGCGGCGGGTGCGCGGCGAGGCCATGTGCGGCTCCACCGCCTTGCGCCAGCCGAGGAAGTGCTCCTGCTTCTGGTGCGCCTCCAGCGCCGCCTGGTCCCGGTACACCTCGTAGAGCAGGAAGCGGTTCGGGTCCTCCTCGTCCTGCAAGAGGTCCCAGCGCAGGTTGCCGGGCTCCTGGCGGCTCCCCTCGTGGTTCAGCTTGCAGGCCGCGAGGAACGCCTCGCGGCACTCGGGCTTGACGTGGACGTCGACGCACAGCACCAGCATGGGACACCTCGTAGTCGAAGGGCGGCGGATCAAAGCCCGAGCCGCACGGGATGGCAACCGCGCTCTGCGAGGCTCGTCCCGCGGCCGCGCCAGAAAGACGCGACTGCCGAAAAACGGTGTTACAGATCGGCCCATGTCCGCTCGCATCGTGAAGGTCCGCATCGAAGGGCAGCAGGAACACCTGGTCCCCGTCGGCACGCCGCTCATGGCGCTCTTGGGGCGCAAGGACGCCGGCGGCCGGCCCATCCTGGGCGCCATCCTCAACAACCGCATCGTCTCGCTGGCCACGCCCATCCGCGGCGCCGCGCGGCTGTGCCCGGTGACCGAGGAGAACCGCGAGGGCACGGTCATCTACCGCCGGTCGATCTCGATCGTCCTCTTGCAGGCGGTCTACGAGGTCGCGCGCGAGGGCAGGCTGGTCATCGGCCAGTCGCTGGGCGAGGGCTACTTCTTCGAGTGGGTGGGCCCGACGCCGCTCACCGAGGAGAAGGTCCGCGAGATCGAGGTGCGGATGCGCCAGATCGTCGCGGAGGACCGGCCCTTCGTCGAGGAGCAGATGGACATCGACGAGGCCATCGACCTCTTCGCCCGCGAGGGCGCCCACGAGCGCGTGCGCCTGCTCAAGACCCTGCGCGTCACCACCGTCCCGGTGGTCTCCATCGGCGAGGTCCACGTGCTGGCCCACGGCCCGGTGGCCACCGCCGCCGGCGGCCTCGAGGGCTTCGAGCTGGCGCTCTACAACGGCGGGCTCATCCTGCGGTTCCCCGGCCCCTCGGCGCGCAAGCGCGAGGTCGCGGAGATGCCGCGGCTGTTCAAGGTCTACCGGGACACCCGCCGCTGGAACGAGATCCTCGGGGTCGCGGACGTGGGGCAGTTCAACGAGCTGTGCATCTCCGGCGCCGTGGGCGAGGTGGTGAAGATCGCCGAGGCGCTGCACGAGAAGCGCATCGCGGAGATCGCCGACCAGGTCGCGGCCCACAAGGCGGTGAAGCTGGTCTGCATCGCCGGCCCGTCCTCGTCCGGCAAGACCACCTTCGCCAAGCGCCTCTCGGTGCAGCTGCGCGTGAACGGCACGCGCCCGGTCGCGCTCTCGCTGGACGACTACTACATCGACCGCGAGAAGACGCCGAAGGACGCCGACGGCAAGCCGGACTTCGAGGCCATCGAGGCCATCGACCTGGAGTTCCTCAACGAGCACCTCGACAAGCTGATGAAGGGCGAGCGGGTGGAGACGCCGCGCTACGACTTCGCCACCGGCAAGCGCGCGCCGAAGTCGAAGTGGCACTCGCTGCAGCTCAACCCCGGGGACGTGCTCCTGGTGGAGGGCATCCACGGCCTGAACGAGCGGCTGACGCAGGCGGTGCCGGGGGAGCACAAGTTCCGCGTCTACGTGAGCGCGCTGACCCAGCTCACGGTGGACAACTCGGAGCGCATCTTCACCTCCGACTCGCGGCTCTTGCGGCGCATCGTGCGCGACCGGCACTTCCGCGGGTACCGCGCGGAGCGGACCATCGACATGTGGCCGTCGGTGCGGCGCGGGGAGCAGATGCACATCTTCCCGTTCCAGGAGCGCGCCGACGCCATCTTCAACAGCGCGCTGGTCTACGAGCCGGCGGTCCTGAAGACCTACGCGGAGCGGTTCCTGCTGGAGGTGCCCACCGACTCGCCCTCGTTCGCCGAGGCCGACCGGCTGCTGCGGTTCCTCTCGCTCTTCGTGCCCATCTTCTCCGAGGAAGTGCCGCACTCGAGCATCCTGCGCGAGTTCATCGGCGGCAGCAGCTTCCACTACTAGCCGTCGCCATGAAGAAGAACATCGCCGTCATCCTCCGGTACGACGGGCGGGCGTACTCCGGCCTGCAGCGCCAGTCGGTGACCGACGAGACCATCCAGGGGAAGCTCGAGCAGGTCCTCGCGGAGCTGTTCCAGCAGCCGGTGGAGCTCACCGCGTCCGGGCGCACGGACGCCGGGGTCCACGCCTGGGCGCAGCCGGCGAACTTCGTGGTGGAGACCGACCTCTCGGCGCGCGAGGTGCTGGAGGAGCTGAACCGGCGGCTCCCGGCGGACCTCGCGGTGGTGCGGGCCCGGGAGGCGGCGCCCCGGTTCCACAGCCGGCTGGGCGCGAAGTGGAAGCACTACCGGTACACGGTGCGGGCAGCCGCGAAGCCGGACGTCTTCCGGCGCGACTACCAGTGGCACGTCGAGGGGACGCTGAGCGGGAAGGCGATGCGCGAGGCGGCGACGGCGCTCTTCGGCGAGCACGACTTCGCGGCGTTCACCGACAAGAAGCTCAAGGACAAGAGCACGGTGCGCAAGGTGTACCTGGTGGAGATCACCGGGAAGGAGCTGCCGGACGATGTCCCCGGGGCGCTGGAGTGGACCTTCGACTACTTCGGCAACAGCTTCCTCAACCACATGGTGCGGCTGTTGACCGGCGCGCTGGTGGCGGCCGGGCAGGGCCAGCTCGGGAAGGAGGCCCTGCGGCAGATGCTGGAGACGGGCGAGCGCACGGTCCCGTTCCCGCTGGCGCCGGCGCAGGGGCTGATGCTGATGGAGGTGGGGTACGAGGCGTGGCAGCCGCGGCGGTGACGCGGACGTGCGACAAGGCAAAGGAGAAGGGCATGCCACTCGGAGTGTTCGTTCGAGCAGCCATCGGCGAGGCCAAGGTGCTCACGAAGAAGCTCGGACAGGGCGAAATCCCTGGGGCCGTGGAGTTCCCGGGCATGGCACTCATCGATCTGGCAACGTTGAGCGACACCGTGACCGGAAGGGACGACGGGGTGGAGTTGCTCGATGACAGCGTGCGCGTCCCTGGTGGCGCGGCCGTTCCCCTGCCCTCCGATTTGGTGTCGGCTCTCGGTACTCTCCGGGGGCAGCGGCTTACCCGGACAGCGCAAGCCTGGGCCGCCAGCGAGGAGTGTCGCGGCCTCGTCGAGGCCAGCGAGGCCGAACGGGTGTTGCGAGAGTTGCAAAAGCTCTGCTCAGCCGGAATGCCTGTCTTGTTCCTCGGGGTCGGGTGACTGACTCACCCGCCTCGGGCAGCCCTCACCCCTCGATCAGCCCCTCCGCGTCCATCACCTCGGCCGGGTGGACCGCGTCC
Organism: uncultured Myxococcaceae bacterium; assembly: GCA_964485035.1. Classification (GTDB taxonomy): domain Bacteria; phylum Myxococcota; class Myxococcia; order Myxococcales; family UBA5297; genus CAZAIE01. The sequence continues at coordinate 3,737 of CAZAIE010000141.1, forward strand.
GCGTTGGCGGACAGGCGCTTCTGCGAGAGCTGCATCAGGAAGTCCTCGACCTGAGGGTAGCTCCCCACCAGCTCGTCGTAGGCGGCGCGCGGCAGGAACGCGGTCGCGCTGCGCCGCACCGCCGTCACCGAGGCGCTCGCCGGGCCGCCGCTCAACAGCGAGATCTCCCCGAACACGTCGCCGTCCCCCAGCAGCTTCAGCGCGATGGGCTGCCCCGCTTCGTCCTTCTTCTCCACGCTGAACTCGCCAGAGAGCACCAGGAACAGCCCCGCCGACGGCTCGCCCTCGACGATCACCTTCTCGCCCGCCGGCACGATGCGCCCCCGGAACCGCTGCAGCACCGGCCCCCGGTGCGCGGACTCGAGCTGGGTGAACAGCGGCGCGGTGGCGAGCAGGTTCATCGCCAGGCGGCGCTGCGCGAACTCGGCCAGGGCCTTGGGCACCGAGGGGTGGCTCTTGGAGACGAAGTCCAGGTCGTCCCGGGAGATCTCGAAGAGCTCCATGTCGCCCTCGGCGTAGACCGAGGCGCTGCGCGGCGCGCCGGTGAGCACCGAGAGCTCGCCGAAGAGGGCGCCGCCGGTGAGGGTCGCGAACTGCCGCGGCGGGTCCTCGTTCACCACCCGCGCCTTGCCGGAGATGACGATGAACACCGAGGCCCCGGTCTCGCCTTGGCGGATGGCCGGCTGCCCGTCCGCCAGCTCGCGCACGCTCATCCGCTCCACCAGGTCCACGAACGCCGCGGATTCGAGGTCCGAGAGCAGCGGGAGGGGAGGGCGGCGGCGCAGGTCGGCCTTGGGCCCGTCGTCCTCGGCCATGAGCACCGCCAGCGCCTGGCTCGCCAGCTCCTCACCGCGCAGCTCGCGCAGGTCCGCGCCCGGCCGCTCGCCGCCCAGCTCCTCGGCCGGCGGCACCGCGGGGACCTCGGCCTTGCCCGCAGCCTCCAGCGCCCGTGCGTGGATGCGCGTGAGCGTGGTGCGCAGCAGCTTCTCGCTGGGGTTGAAGCGCAGCGCGAACTTCACCGCGAGGATCGCCGAGAGCAGGTAGTCGCGGCGCAAGAGGCCCTCGGCGGTGGAGTGCAGCGCCAGCAGCGCGCGCTCCTGCTGTCCCATCTCCCCCAGGGCACGCGCCGCAGCGATGCGCGCGCGGTGGTCGGAGGGAGTGCGCCGCACCGCCTCGGCGAGCAGCGAGAGAGCCACCTCCGGGCGGCGCTCGCGCAGCTCCCGGACCCCGTCTTCGAAGAGCGTTCCCATGCGTGACTCCCGGTGTGTCCCTCTCCAGGCGGGGGATTACAGCGGTGTTCACCCACGCCGTCCAGCGACCCGGGGCGCTGCGGCGTGGTTGACACCCTCGCGGGGCCGGTGCTTGGCTTCCGCGCTCATGGCGCTGCTCGACAGGCGGCTGGTCGTGGTCATCGGCAAGGGCGGGGTGGGCAAGTCCACCGTCACCGCGGCCCTGGCCCTGGCCGCGGTGCGCGCTGGCAAGCGCGTCCTGGTCGCCGAGGTGAACGCCCGGGAGCGGGTGAGCGTGCTGCTCGGCCACCGCCCGGTCGGCGAGGAGATCGGCCCGCTCGAGCCCGGACTCGACCTGGTGAACGTCGAGCCGCGGGCGGCGATGCGCGAGTACGCGCTGATGATCCTGAAGTTCCGCTCCATCTACAACGCGGTCTTCGAGAACCGCATCGTCCGCTACTTCCTGCGCGCGGTGCCCTCGCTGGCCCAGTTGGTGATGCTGGGCAAGATCCTCTACCACGTGGACGAGAAGCTCCCGGACGGCCGCCCGCGCTGGGACCTGGTGCTCATGGACGCGCCCGCGACGGGGCACGGGGCGATGCTGCTGCGGCTCCCCCAGGTGCTGGTGGCCTCGATGCCGCCGGGGCCCATGGTCGACGAGGCGCGCAAGATGCACGCGACCCTCACCGACCCCAAGCTCACCGCCGCCGCGCTGGTCACGCTCCCCGAGTCGATGCCGGTGAACGAGGTGGTGGAGCTGCACCGCGAGCTGCGCGACACGGTGGGGGTGCACGCCGGCGCGCTGATCTTGAATGGCCACGTCGCGCCCTGCTTCTCGGCGGAGGAGCGGGAGCGGCTGCGCGCCGCCCCGGCCGCGCTCCAGCCGCTGGCCCGCGCCGCGCTCTCGCGGGAGGTCCGGGCGGAGATGTCCGAGCGCTTCGCGCGGCTGCTCTCGGTGGAGACGGACCTCGAGCCGGTGGCGGTGCCCTTCCTCTTCACCCAGCGGTTCGGCCGCGCCGAGGTCGAGGAGATCTCCCGGCGCGTGGAGCGCGCGTGAACCCCCTCTCCCAGCTCCTCGCCACCCGCCGGGTGATCATCTGCGTCGGCTCCGGCGGGGTGGGGAAGACCACGGTCTCGGCGTCCATCGCGCTGCGGGCCGCGCGCGAGGGCCGCAAGGTGGTGGTCTGCACCATCGACCCGGCGCGCCGGCTCGCCGACTCGCTGGGCCTGTCGCAGCTGGGCAACGTGGAGACGCGCGTCCCCGCGGAGAAGGTGGGCGGCACCGGCCAGCTCTACGCGATGATGCTGGACCTGAAGCGCAGCTGGGACGACTTCATCCTCCGCCACGCCCCGGCCGACAAGCGCGACGCCATCCTCGCCAGCCGCTTCTACCAGCAGCTCTCCTCCGCGCTCGTCGGCAGCCAGGAGTACGTGGCGATGGAGAAGCTGGTCGAGCTGGCCGAGAGCCGCGACTACGACCTGCTGGTCCTCGACACCCCGCCCACCGCCAACGCGCTGGACTTCCTCGACGCGCCCAATCGCGTGCTCGACTTCTTCGGGGACGACAAGGTGCGCTTCATGCTCTCCCCCGCGCTCAAGGCCGGGCGGATGGGCCTGCGCATGTTCCAGCTCACCAGCGGCTACTTCGTGAAGACGCTCTCGCGCTTCACCGGCATGGAGGTCCTGCAGGAGCTGGCGGAGTTCCTGCTGGCGCTGGCTCCCATGTACGACGTCTTCAAGCAGCGGGCGGCGCAGGTGAAGGAGATGCTCGGGTCGCCGCGCTCGGCCTTCGTCCTGGTCACCTCGCCCAGCGCGCTGACGGTGGACGAGGCCATCTACTTCCACACCCTGCTGCAGCAGAACGGCATGCCCATCGGCGCGGTGGTGGCGAACCGCGTCCACGAGCCCCGCGCAGGTGGGGGGCCTGAGGAGCTCGGCGAACTCGCCGCGTCGCTCTCCGGGACCAACCCGCCGGCGGTGCTGCCCGCGCAGATCCGGCTGGAGCGCGCGCTGGCCGACGCGGAGCTGCTCGCCGCGCTCGACGCTGCCGAGGTGGCGCGTCTGCGCGAGGCCTGCGCTCCCTCCCCCGTGCTCTGCGTCCCGCGCTTCGACACCGACGTCTACGACGTGGGGAGCCTCACCGAGCTGGGCGACCGGCTCTTCGGCCCCTGATCGCCACTTCCCGCCCGGAGATCCCATGCCCGCCTCCTCGACCTTCGAGGTCCAGACCAACCGCCGCAACGAGCTCCTCGACATCACCCACCGCGTGCAGGAGCAGGTCCGCGCCGCGGGGGTCACCCAGGGGCTGGTGACGGTGTTCTGCCCCCACACCACCGCAGCCATCACCATCAACGAGAACGCGGACCCCGACGTGCGGACCGACCTGTTGATGGCGCTGGAGCGCGCCGTCCCCAACGAGGGCTTCCGCCACGGCGAGGGGAACTCCGACGCCCACACCAAGGCCTCCCTGGTGGGGCCCTCGGTCACGGTCATCGTGGAGGACGGGTGTCTGAAACTGGGCACCTGGCAGTCGGTCTTCTTCTGCGAGTTCGACGGCCCGCGCCGGCGCAAGGTGTGGGTGCAGGCCCTGCCCTGAACTACAGTGTTCGAAACCCTCTCTGGCCGAGCAGATTTGAGGCGCACCGCGCCTAGCGGTCGGCGGGTCGTGAGGCCTGCTCTCGACTCTCGACTCTCGACCGCGGCTCCGCCGCTCGATGGTCGGCCCGGGCACTTCGGTTGCGGCGGAGCCGCGCCGAGAACCTTCCAGGCGGGCCGTTGTCGGAACCGCATGGCAACCGACACAATGGATGACCGCATGCGCTCCTCGCTCTCCCTGCTCCTGGCCGTCGTCCTCCTCGGGGGCTGTGCCACCACCGGCAAGGTCGCCGGCAAGCCCCGCCCCGAGGTGCTCGAGTTCGACCCCATCCTGGTGACGCCCGGCCCGAAGGAGGAGCTGGACCTCGCGGGGATGAACGACGAGGAGCTGTTCGCGCTGGGGACCAACGCCTTCGGGGCCCAGGACTTCGAGAAGGCGGCGCGCTGCTTCACCCGGCTCGCGGACACCTTCCCGCAGTCCAAGCACCACGCCGAGGCCTCCTTCAACGCCGGGCTCGCGCTGGAGCGGCTGGGGAAGTTCGACCTGGCGCTGGAGCGCTTCCGGCCGCTGATGGACCCGGCCAAGGGCACCGGCGACGCGCTCGACGCGTCGTTCCGCACCGCCGAGTGCTACTACCACCTCGACCAGTACGCCCCGGCCATCGAGATCCTCACGACCATCGCTGGCCGGGAGGACGTGGGGACTCAGGACCGGCTGCAGGCGAAGGTGCACCGCGGCATCTGCCAGATAGAGAACGGGGAGCTGGACGAGGCGGAGAAGTCGCTGCGCGACGCCCTGAACTTCTGGTCCTCGCGGCGCGAGGCGGACCGGCTCGACGAGTACTTCCCGGGCCAGGCCCAGTTCTTCCTCGGCGAGATCTACCGGCTCTACTTCGAGCGCGTGGAGCTGGACCCCGACCAGGGCGAGGACAAGCTGGGCAAGGACCTGGAGTTCAAGTGCGAGCTGTTGCTCTCGGCGCAGGGGCACTACCTGCGGGCCATCCGCATCGGCGACGGGCAGTGGGCGACCGCCTCGGGGTTCCGCATCGGGGCGCTGTACGAGACGCTCTACGAGGTGATGGTGAACGCCAAGGTCCCCAAGGAGCTGGACGAGGAGCAGGGGCAGATCTACCGGGAGGAGCTGCACAAGAAGGTGCGCATCCTGGTCTCCAAGGCCATCTCCACCTACGAGCGCACCCTCGCCGCCGCCGAGCGCATCGGCGTGGACAACCCCTTCATCTCCAAGACGCGCGAGAGCCTCGACCGGCTCAAGCAGATCCTCCTCGAGGCGCCGGCCGAGACCCCGCCCGACCCGGCCGCGACGCCCGCGGTGCCGGAGAAGGCACGCCCGGCGTCGTAATCCCTCGTCGCGCTTGGGAAGCATCGTTGGGGTCCGGACTGCTCGGACCGAGCCATCGGTCGACGGGCGGAGCGGGATGGAGGCGGCGCCCGCCTGCGGGTGGATGGTGGCGCGCGGACCGGCGGATAAGATGCGCGGAATGATTCGTCTCCCGCCCCGAGTCCTGGCGCCGCTCCTCGTGCTCGTCGTCCCGGTTGCCGCGCTGGGGGCCACGGCGATCGACCCCGCGGTGCTGCGCTACTTCGCCGAGCCGGTGGTGCGCCGCCACGACGAGTTCGTGCTCCCGCTGCGCTGGAACTGGGCCATCCAGCAGGTGGCCTACCTGGTCTTCGTCGCGGTGTTCCTGGGCTTCCAGCTCAACCGCCGGCTGCGGGTGCGCTGCGAGGCGGTGGCTGCGGGCTGGACCCGGCGCGCGGCGGCGGTGCCGGTGCTCCGGGTGGTGGCCGGGGCGATGACCCGGGCCTGGAAGGACGAGACCTGGGGCGGGGCGCTGCTCTTCGCCATGGGCTACCTGCTCATCCAGGTGGCCATCGCCCTGCCCTCGGACTTCTACTTCGGCTGGTACTACGAGCGCGCCCACGGGACGTCCGTCGAGCCGCTCAGTCGCTGGCTCTGGGACGCGCTCAAGGCGCTGATCTCCGAGGCGCTGGCGCTCTCTGCCCTGGCCTTCGGGCTCTACGGCCTCGCCCGGCGGATGAAGAGGTGGTGGCTGGCGCTGGGCGTCCCCTGCGCCATCGCGATGCTGCTCATCGCCGGCCTCTTCGATCCGCTGCGCGTGCAGCTCTACTTCAAGCACGAGCCGCTGCCCGAGGGGCCGCACAAGCAGGCCATCGTGGCCGCGCTGAAGAAGGCGGGGGTGGAGTACGAGGGCATCTTCCAGCAGAAGATGAGCGACGTGACCCGCCGCACCAACGCCGCCTTCATGGGCGACGGGCCCACGCGGCGCATCGTGGTCTGGGACACGGTGATCCACGCGATGACGCCGGACGAGGTGGCCAACGTGGTGGCCCACGAGGCGGGTCACCTCAAGGACAAGTCGCCGAGCCGCATCCTCTTCGCGAGCCTCGCGCTCTTGCCGGTGCTGGCGATGCTGGCCTTCGTGCTGCGCCGGCTGGGGCGCTCGGGGCGGCTGGGCTTCGACGGCGACCACGACGTGGCGAGCCTGCCCATGGCCTTCTTCCTCATCTGGCTGCTCGAGTTCGCGGCGGGGCCGGTCTCCAACGCCTACTCGCGCAGCCTGGAGCGCAAGGCGGACCGCTACGCGCTGGAGCTCTTGGAGCAGCCCGACGCCTTCCGCTCGATGATGGTGAAGGTGGTGCGCACCAACCTGGCCGACTGCCACCCGCCGGCCTGGGTCCGGGTGCTCCTGCACGGCCACCCGCCGGTGATGGAGCGCATCGCCGCGGCGGAGGCCTTCGCCCGCGAGCGGGGGATCGCGCTGCCCGAGGCGACGCCGGAGCGGTTCTCGCTCCCCGAGGCCTCGGACCCCCTCAAGGCGCCGCTGGGGAAGAGGTAGGGGCTCGGTCCGAGCTGCTCGAAGCGGATGGCCGAACCTCGGGCTACGCCCGGTTCATCGGCGTGCGTGGCACCGGGGTCTGGGCGCGGAAGCCCTGCAGGCGCTGGTAGAGCCCCGGCGGCTCGTAGAACGTGAGCGCCACCTGCGCGGCCTGGATGCGGTCCCCGTCGGCGAGGGCCTCGGGCTTCCCGGCGGTCAGCTCCGAGCTCCCCAGCCAGCTCCCGTTGCGCGAGTTGGCGTCGCGGACGGTCCACACCCCGGGCAGCGACTGCATGAAGAGCAGGTGCACCTGCGAGAGCGTGGCGTCGTTGACGACCAGATCGCACGCCGGCCCGCGCCCCAGCGTGAACTGCC
>CAZAIE010000142.1:0-10787 GCA_964485035.1 uncultured Myxococcaceae bacterium
CGCCCACCCCAACATCGTCGCGGTCCACGACGTGGGCACGTTCCCGGAGGGCGTCTTCCTCGCCATGGAGCTGGTCGACGGCCCCACGGCGCGGGCATGGCTGGCCGGCGGGACGCGCTCCACCCAGGAGGTCGTCGCGCTGTACGCCCAAGCTGGACGCGGGCTCGCGGCGGCGCACGCGGCGGGACTCGTCCACCGCGACTTCAAGCCGGAGAACGTGCTGGTGGGGTCGGACGGGCGCGCGAGGGTCACCGACTTCGGGCTGGCGGCGCGCGGCGCAGCCCGAGAGATCGCCGGGACACCGCGGTACATGGCCCCGGAGCAGCTCGCAGGAGGCGAGACCGATACCCGCAGCGACCAGTTCGGGTTCTGCGTCTCGCTCTGGGAGGCGCTCGAGGGCAAGCGGCCGTTCGAGGGAGCCACGGGCGCCGAGCTGCTCGGCGCGATCGGGAGCGGCCCCAAGCGTCCCTCCAGGATCCCTGCCCGCCTGCTCCCTGCACTGAAGCGGGGGCTCTCGCAGTCACCCGAGGCCCGCTTCCCCTCGATGAACGAGCTGCTCGCGATCCTCGAAGCCGACCCTGGACCGATGAGGCGGCGGCTCGTTGCCGGCGCAGGGGTCGTGGGGCTGCTCGCCGCGCTGCTGGGAACGCTGGTGGGACTCGGCCGTCTCGAGGAGCGGCGCTGCGCCGGGGCCCCCGCCCAGCTCGCGGGGATCTGGGACGCCACGAGCCGCGCCCGCGTGGAGGCGGCCTTCCTTGGGACCGGCAAGACCTACGCCGCAGAGACCTTCACGGTGGTCGCGTCCCGGCTCAACCAGTGGAGCCGGGGCTGGGCCGAGAGCCGGACCCAGGCGTGCCGCGCCACGCGGGTGCTGGGCGAGCAGTCCGAGGCATTGCTGGACCTGCGCATGGCGTGCCTCGACCAGCAGCTGCGGGACCTGTCCGAGCTGGTCCGCGTGTTCACCGCCGCGGATCCGGAAATCCTGGAGCGGGCGGCGTCGGCTGCCGGCTCGCTGCCGGGCCCCGAGGAGTGCGCCGACCGCGAGCGGCTGACGGCCGTGGTCCCCCCGCCGTCCCAGGAGGCGCGAGCGGCCATCGAGCCCGTCCGCGAGCGGCTCGCGCGCGTCCGGGCGCTGCGCGAGTCGGGGGTGTACCGGCGAGCCGCGGACGAAGCGGCGCAGGCGGCGCAGCAGGCCGCGGCGATCGGCTATCCGGCGCTGCAGGCCGAGGCGGCGTTCGCGCTCGGCGACGCGCTGGCGAAGTCCGGGGACTACCCGGGAGGAGAGCGGGAGCTCCAGTCCGCGCTCTGGCTCGCCGAGGCCTCCCGCTGGGACGAGCTGGCGGCGCGCGCGACGCAGCGGCTGGCGCAGGTCGCCGGCGGCAACCAGCAGCGCTTCGAGCAGGCGGCGATCTGGCTGGACCTCGCGGAGGCCAAGGCACGACGGCTGGACCGGCGCCCGGACCTGTTGGGGGCCGCGCTGTATGCCCGCGCGATGATCCTGCAGCGCCAGGGCCTGTGGGCGGAGTCGCGGAGGCGGTGCGAGGAGGCCCTGCCGCTGCTCACCTCCGCGCACGGCGCCCAGAGCCCGCGGGTGGCCGAGGTGCGTCGCCTGCGCGGCCGGCTGCTGCTCGAGGACGGGTTGCTCACCGAGGCGCGACAGGAGCAGGAGGCAGCGCTGGCGATCTGGACGGCCACGCTCGGCGCAGGGCACCCGGACGTGGCGATGAGCCTCACCAACCTCGGCCACGTGCTCGCGGCCTCCGGAGACCTCGACGGCGCGCAGCGCGTGCACGAGCGCGCCCTGGCCACCGCGACGGCAGCGCTTGGGCCGACGCACCCCTATGTGGCCAACGCGCTGCAGAACCTGGGCGACGTCGCGCTCGCCCGGGGCGACGCCAAGAAGGCGGAAGAGCTCTCGATGAAGGCGCTGACGCTGCGCACCCGGGCCTACGGCCGCTGGCACCCCCTGGTCGCAGTGTCGCTGGGGGGCCTCGCCGACGCAGTGCTGGCGTCGGGCGATGCGCGCGAGGCGCTCTGGCACCAGCAACAGGCCCTGGAGATCCTCCAGAAGGCCGTCCCCGAGTCGCACCCCGGCCGGGCGCAGCCCTGGGCGGGGCTGGGCGAGGCGTACCTGGCGCTCGGGGAGACGGCGAGGGCGCGCGAGGCCTTCGAACGAGCGTTGGGGCTTCGCGCCCAGCATCCCGGCGAGCCCGGGCGGCTGGCGCGGATGCGCTTCGGGCTGGCGCGGACGCTCGCGGACGACCCGCGAGCCGTGGAGCTGGCCCAGGCGGCGTTGGAGTCCTTCCAGGCGCTGGGCCCCGCGGGGAGTCGAGCTGCAGCAGAGGTGGCCGGGTGGCTGCGCCAGCGCGCCCCGACACGGTAGGCTCCAGCCCATGTCGATGCCCCGCGCCCTCGCTGCGCTGCTGTGCCTCGCCCCGGCGCTGGGGCAGGCGCAGGAGGCTCCGCTTCCCCCCGAGGGACAGACGGAGCTGCGCACGGAGTCCGTGGTCGGCAGCGACGCGCCGCGGGTGGTGGTGAGGGCCGTGCTCCCGGTGCCCGCGCGCAAGGTCTGGCAGATCGTCTCGGACTGCGCGACCTACCAGGACCACCTGCCCCGCGTCGCCGCCTCGAAGCTGCTGCAGCGGGAGGGCGCCATCCACGTCTGCGAGGTGACGGTGGCCATGCCCTTCCCGCTGTCGAACCTCACCGCGGTCACGCGCGCGGTGCACACCGAGTCAGCGACCGGGATGTCCCGACGCTGGACCCTGGAGCGCGGGGACTACCACGTGAACCAGGGGAGCTGGGAGGTCACCCCGCTCGGCGACGGAACCCGATGCCTGGTCGTCTACACGATCCACGCGAAGCCCAAGACGCGGGTGCCAGGTTGGATGCAGGAGTCGGCGCAGAAGAAGGCGCTGCCCGAGCTCTTCGAGCGCGTGCGCACGGAGGCGGCGAAGCTGCCCTGACGGAACTTCGCTGCTGCGCGGTGGAGCCGTTGGAGTAGGCTTCGCGCATGGCCAAGCCCTCCCCGATCGTCAAGAAGGTCGCATCCTGCTTCAGCTACTTCGGCGCCCTCCCCGAGCTGACCGCGGAGCTGCCCGCGCTGGCGTTCTTCCCCGAGAAGCTGCAGAAGGCGCTTCGCAAGGCGCAGCTGCAGTCCGAGCGCGGCTCGAAGGGCCTGGGCCCGCTCAAGTTCGAGTCCTTCTTCGCGCTCTACGACGCCGCCGAGCGGCAGAAGCCCATCGCGTACGCAGCCTTCGCGGCGCAGCGCTCGGTGAACTACACCGTGGGCAAGATCGTCGCGGTCACCACCGACGGCAAGCCGCTCTGCGCACTGCTGGCCGTGGGCGACTGAGCGTCCCGTCGACCCAGTCCACCCCGTCGACCCGGTCCACCCAGTCCGCGTCCACCCGCCCGTCCCAGACACCAGGGCCGGCCGGGGTCACCTGGCTGAGGCCCGCCGCGGGCGTCGCACGTGGGCAGCCCCACACGCCGTCGCATGCCTCGCGAGCGCCTCGTCCAGGGCCGCGTCGTCCAGGACCGCGCCCTTCTCGCCCCAGACCTTGGTGACGCGCAGCGTGTCGTCCACCACCCTGCCCTCCAGGCGCCCGACGAGCCTCCCCCGGTGCAAGAGCGGGCACACGTACCAGCCCCAGCGGCGCTGGGCCGCGGGCTTGTAGACCTCCCAGACGTACTCGAAGCCGAAGGCGTTCTGGACCAACCGCCGGTCCCAGAGCAGCGAGTCGAGCGGTCCCAGAATCCGCAGGCGTCCGTCGTCGGCCGGGAACCTCCGGCGCCGGAAGTTCGCGGGGGCCAGGTACGTCGGCGCGTAGCCCCGGATCGCCACCTCGACGAGCTTCCCCTCGCGCAGCAGGTCGTCCGGGAGCCCCGACGTCCGGACGCTCGCGAGCATCGACCAGAACGGCCCGCCGGCGCGCGAGAGCAGCCCCGCGGCCTCCACCCGCTCGAGCAGCGCCCAGCGCGCGAAGTCGGTCCCCGGACGCGAGGCGACCCTGGCCAGCGCCCGCTCCGGCACGTCGTAGAGCTTGCCCGCCTCGGTGCGTCCGCAGACCACCACCTGGCAGCGCGTCCAGAGCACCTCCAGCGCCATCGCCGTCGCCCGCGCGGTACCCTTCCAGCCGTCCCAGTCCAGCGGCTCCACGTGCCCGCGGTGCTCGAGGTCCGAGGCTGCCACGGGCCCGCGCGCCCTGACCTCGGCGAGCACGTCGTCCAACACCCCGGCTGGCAGGCGCTGCAGCCGCTCGCCCAGCCGCCACCACGGCGTCTGCGCCGCCTGGTCCCTGTAATACGGGAAGGCCGACGCCGGCAGGAGGCAGCGCTCCTTGGCGAAGTGCTCGAAGGCGTGGCCGGGGTAGAGGTGCCGGTAGACGTCGCCCCGCTGCAGACCGTCCACGCGCGCCAGCGCGACCAGGTCCGCGTTGGTGCCCATCGGGTCGAGCGGGTCGAGCTGGATCGCCCGGCGCGCCTTGAGGACCTCGCGGACACCCCGGGGGCCGACGCCCTGCACCCGGCGCAGCCCGTGCTGTCCCACCAGGTACTCGCGCGCCTCCTCGGGAGAGAGGAGCAGCGGCTCGGGTCGCTCCGCCTTCACGTGCCCTCCTGCGCCGCCTGCCGGGCACGTGCCAGCGCATCCTCGGCGGTGCCGTCGGGAGCCAGCGAGAGCAGGTAGCGGGTCACGTCGTAGACCACGTCCCCGCGCTCGAACACCCGCATCGGCGGCTCGTCGAGGCCGCTCTTCTCCACACCCTGGTTGTAGGCCCGGGCGGCGAGCGTCCTGAGCTGGATCGCGTCGAAGAGGTTGTACTCGACCAGCACCCGGAGGGCGCCCACGTCGCGGGTCGCCTTCCAGTAGCGCCAGAGGAAGATGGCGTCGAGGCCGCGCACGCCCTTCAGGTACCCGGGCCGGCCGAACCCCAGCTTCTCCTCGATCTTCTTGAGCCCGCCGCCCCAGCCGAGGCGGCGCGAGACGTGGCACAGGTCCAGGTGCAGCGCCGGCGTGGGGAACTCGCCGCCGAAGTAGCCCTGCAGCACCGGGACATCGAAGGCCGAGCCGTTGAACGTGACCCATAACGGCCAGCGCTCCAGGGCCTGGGGAAGGCCGTCGAGGTCGCGGCCCTGCAGGAAGACCTGGAACCCGTCGGCGTGGAACAGGCTCACCACCGTGGGCGCGCCGATCTCCGTCTCGGTCTCGATGTCGAAGAAGACCGCGTCGCGCTCGAACTCGGCGAAGAGGCGCCAGTGCTCGCGGGGAGGGAGGATCGCCCCCAGCGTCGCGAGGTCGCGCGCGGCCAGCGCCTTCTCCGCACGTGCCAGGGTCTCCCGCGCGGTCACGTCGAGCGCGGCGTTGAGCGCGACCGGCCCGCCCTCCCTGGGGAAGTCGCTCCAGCGGGTGATGCCCTCGCGCCACAGGTCCTTCTCGCGCGAGGGCCCCACGCCGTGGACGAGCTGGAACGAGCGGCGGATCACGTCCCGATGCGGCGCAGCGAGATGCAGGGCGCGCCCTCGGCGAGCGTGCCGTGCAGGTCCACGATGCAGTCCAGCATCCAGTCCGACTCGCCCTGCGGGTCGACGATCTTCTGGATGGCCTCGAAGCGCAGCTCGCCGTCGGGGCGAATCACCGTGTTGTGCGGCAGGCGCGCGCGCGGGAGCACGTCGATGTGCGCGTGCTCGGCCCAGTACGGCGCCAGCGCCTCCTCCAGGGACTTCTCGGTCCACTCCGGCTCGCCCTCGAGCGGGCGCACGAGCGTGAGCGCCTCGGCGTAGCGCTTGCCGGCCACCGCCTTGAGCAGCCGGTGCAGGTCGCCGCGGACCTTGGCCGCGAAGGCCTTGGGGTCGGCGAGCAGGCGCTTGGGGTCGTCGGGGGCGAGCGGCGCGGCCTCGAGCTTGGGCTGCTCGCGCTCCTCGGCCGCCTTGCCGGTGCGCATCGTCTCCCACTCGTCGAGGAGGCTCGAGTCCACCGCGCGGATGGTCTGGCGCAGGTGCTCGAGGATGTCCTCCACCGCCTCGTTGCGCGCCGACTCGGGCACCGTGTGCGCGAGCGCGCGGTAGGCCTCCGAGAGGTAGCGCAGGAGCACGCCCTCGCTGCGCTGGAGCCCGTACTCGATGACGTAGCCGTCGAAGGTCTCCATGCGCTCGAACATGTCGCGGGCGATGGACTTGGGCCAGATGTCCTCGTTGCGCACCCACGGGTGCTTCTCGGCGAAGGCGGCGAAGGTGCCGTAGATGAACTCCGCGTTCGGCTTGGGGTAGCTGACCTTCTGCATCTCCTCGATGCGCTCCTCGTAGGGCACGCCCTGGGCCTTCAGCTCCTGGATGCGCAGGTCCTTGGCCTTGTCGATCTGCTTGAAGAGCACCACGTCCGGGTTCTCGAGGATCGACTCGACCAGCGTGAGCAGGTCCAGCGCGTAGGTCTCGGTGGTGGGGTCCAGCGTCTCGATGGCCTGGATGAGGTAGAGCGCGAGCGTGTGGTACAGCGAGAAGTCCCACTGCAGGCCCTGGTCGACCTCGACGAACTGCCCCGGCCCGTCCTTGAAGTGGTCGGTGCGGATGATGCCCGCGCGGCGCAGCGCCCGGAACAGGACCGCGGCGTGCTTGCGGTGCTTCTTCTTGTTGTAGTCGCTCTCGTGCGACAGCGAGATGAGCTCGCACAGCCGGCCGTAGCCGCCGCGGGGCCACAGGTCGTCGGCCTGGAGGAGCTGGATGAGCATGCCGTGCGTGACCTTGAAGCGGGACTCCAGCGGCTCGGGCGGGCGGGTGCGCAGCTTCTCGAAGGTGTTCTGGTCGAAGTGCACGTAGCCCTTGGTGGGCGGCTGCTTCTTCTGCACCTTCTTGCCGCCCGCGGCCTTGGCCGCGAGCTTGATGTTCTCGATGACGTGCTCGGGGGCCTGGGCCACCACCAGGCCCCGGTCGTCGAAGCCCTTGCGGCCCGCACGCCCGGCGATCTGGTGGAAGTCGCGGCCCTTGAGGATGCCCATCTTCTCGCCGTCGAACTTGCAGAGCTGGGTGAAGAGCACGGTGCGGATGGGGATGTTGATGCCCATGCCCAGCGTGTCGGTGCCGCTGATGACCTTGAGCAGCCCCTTCTGCGCGAGCCGCTCGGTGAGCCGGCGGTACTTGGGGAGGATGCCCGCGTGGTGCACGCCCACGCCGTGGCGCAGGTACTTCTGCACGTCCTTGCCGTACGGCGAGCCGAACTTCATCTCCTGCATCGCCTCGCGCAGCGCGTCCTTCTCCTCCTTGGTGCAGATGTTCACGCTGGTCAGCGACTGGGCCTCCTCGGCCGCGGCGCGCTGCGTGAAGTTGACGAGGTAGATGGGCGCCTGCCCCTTCTCGATGAGGTCGGCGATGGTCTCGTGCAGCGGGGTCTCGCGGTACTCGTACTCCAGCGGGACCGGGCGCTGCAGGCCGGTGACCGCGGCGATCTCGCGGCCGGTGCGCTTCTTGATCTGCTCCTCGAGCTGCTCGGTGGGGCCGAGCGTCGCGGACATGAGCAGGAACTGGGCGCGCGGCAGCGAGATGAGCGGCACCTGCCAGGCCACGCCGCGCTCGCGGTCGGCGTAGTAGTGGAACTCGTCCATCACCACGTAGTCGACCTTGGCGCTCTCCTCGCGCAGGGCGAGGTTGGCGAGGATCTCGGCGGTGCAGCAGATGATGGGCGCCTCGCGGTTCACCGCCGCGTCGCCGGTCATCATCCCCACGTTGTCGGGCCCGAAGATCTCGCAGAGGGCGAAGAACTTCTCGTTGGCCAGCGCCTTGATCGGGCAGGTGTAGAAGCTGACCTTGCCCTCGGCGAGGCCCTTGAAGTGCAGCGCCTCGGCCACCAGGGATTTCCCGGACCCGGTCGGGGTGCCGAGGATGACGTGCTTGCCGCCGAAGAGCTCGAGGATGGCCTCTTCCTGGGCCGGGTAGAGGCTGAGCCCGCGCTCGGTCGCGTAGTTCAGGAAGCGGGAGAGCAGGTCGTCGGCCGAGAGCGTCTCGCCGGGCCTGGGCAGGTGCTGGGAAAGCGTCGTGGTCGTTGCCATGGGAGGCGCACAATACCCGTTTCCACGCAGCCGCGGCCCCGCCATTCCACGGGAATTTCCCCGGGAATTTGCCCTCCCGACCATGTAGACAGCCCCCCCACACACGGCTAGCATCCGGCTCTTGGTCTTGCTCGCCTGGAGGCGCCTCTGTCCACTCCGTCACAGCTCGTGTGTCACCGCTGCGGCCACAAGGGGGAGGCCGACGCTCCGCTGGGGACTCGGTGCCCGAAGGACCAGACCGCGCTGATCCCCGAGGAGGACCACAAGAAGGCCCCCAAGGACACCATCCTGGGCCGGGTCATCGGCGGGAAGTACCCGGTGGTGGGCATCATCGGCTCGGGCGGCATGGGGTCGGTGTACCGGGCCGTCCAGGAGCCGGTGGGCCGCGAGGTGGCGCTGAAGGTCATCCGCAACTTCGGCGACGAGGGGAACGAGGCCATCTCCGAGACCCTGCGGCAGCGGTTCTTCCGCGAGGCGAAGGTCGTCGCCAAGCTCGCGAACCCCTCGGCGGTGACCCTGTACGACTACGGCGCCGAGGACGACGGCGTCCTCTACATGGTGCTGGAGCTGGTGAAGGGCCGGCGGCTGTCGGACGCCATCCGCGCGGAGGGCATCATCGCGCCGGCGCGGGCGGTCTCCATCGCCTACCAGGTGCTGAACGCGCTGACCGAGGCGCACGGGCTGGGCCTGGTGCACCGCGATCTGAAGCCCGACAACATCATGCTGGTGCGCGGGCCCTGGGGCGAGGAGCAGGCCAAGGTCCTCGACTTCGGCATCGCCAAGGTGAAGACGAAGGAGAAGGAGAACACGCTCGAGACCGGCACCGGGCTCCTGCTGGGCACGCCGCTCTACATGCCGCCGGAGCAGGCGATGGCCCGCGGCGCCGAGCCGCGCAGCGACCTCTACTCGCTGGGCGTGGTGCTGTACGAGATGCTCGTAGGCGCGCCGCCCTTCACCGCCTCGACGGTGTTCGAGGTGCTGCTCGCGCACCGCGAGAAGCCGGTGCCCACCTTCCCGCCCGAGTACAACGTCCCGCCCGCGCTCGAGGCCGCCGTGGGCAAGGCGATGGCCAAGGAGCCGGAGGAGCGCTTCACCGACGCCGCGGAGATGGCCCAGGCCCTCCTCGAGTCGATCCCTCCCGAGGACACCCCGACGGCGACCGGCGGCGGCCCTGGACGGAGCATGACCCCCGCGGTGATGCGCACGCCCCTGCCCGGCGTGGTGCGCAACTCCGGTCCCGGCATCCTCAATGCGCCGACGATGCCCCCCGGGCCGCGCACCCCGGTGCCTTCCGGGATCCGCAAGTCCGGCCAGATCGACCCGACCGGGACGGTGACGCCCCGCACGCCCGTACCGCTCAAGCAGAGCGGGCCCGGCATCGTGCCGCTGACGACCCCTGTCTCCGGCGGGGAGGAGACTGCGGGGACGGTGCTGCGCGCGACCCCGCGTCCGCTGCGCCAGTCGCAGGGAGGCCTGAAGCCGCTGTCCCAGCCGCCCCAACGCGTGGAGCCCACCGCCCCTGCTCCAACCACGGAGGATCTGCCCGCTCCCGAGATCCCGGGCGACGACATGGCCGCAGCCGGTCTCAAGCGGGGACCGGGCGCCGCGGTGTACGGCCTCATCGGCCTGCTGGTGGTCGGCGGAGGTGGCGGCGCAGCGTGGTGGTACCTGAAGGGCCGGACCGCCGATGCCGTCGTCATCCCCGACCCGATCGCCGCGACCGACCCCAAGCCCGACAAGCCAGTGCCTGATCCGGAGACCCCGCCCGACAAGCCGGCGGTCCCCGACAAGCCCGTCGTCCCAGTCCCGGACAAGCCTGAGGTGGCCGAGGCGGGTCCCGACGCGGCGACCCCGGAGCCGGTGGTGGAAGCGCCGAAGGACGTTCCGCCCAAGGACGTCCCGAAGGATCCGCAGGTCGTCGTGAAGCAGCCCAAGCAGCCGGTGACGCCGAAGCAGCCCAAGCAGCCCAAGCCCACCCCCAAGCAGCCCGTGAACGAGCACGGCTACACCGTGCCCGTCTTCTGACCGAGGTCTTCGTTGTCCGTGTCGCGCACCCTCTGCCTCGTGGTCCTGGCCTCCGTCCTGTCCGCCGCCGCCCCGCCGGCAGGCGCAGGCGACGATCCGGTCACGCGCAAGAAGGTGCAGACCTACCTCGACCTCGCCGCGGAGCTGTTCAAGGCCAAGGACTTCGAGGGGGCGCTGGGCGAGCTGAAGCGGGCGGAGAAGCTGAACGACCTCGCGGTCATCCGCTACAACATCGCGCGCTGCTTCGAGGAGTTGGACAACGAGATCGAGGCGGTGACGGCCTTCGAGCGCTACCTCGCCCTGAAGGACCTCTCGCCCGGCGCGCCGGACCGGCAGAAGCGGGCGCGCCAGACCGTCGCGAAGCTGGGCCCCAAGCTGCTGGGCGGTCTCGAGGTCACCTGCCAGGGCAAGGAGTCCACCGTCTTCATCGTGGAGCTGATGCAGGCGCCCGAGCCCTGTCCCTGGAAGGGGGAGAAGCTCAAGCCCGGGACCTACGAGGTGCAGACGTTCACGCCCGGATTCATTCCCTTCGTGACCAAGGTGACGATTCCGCCGGGGAAGAGCGTGCTCGTGGCCGCGCAGGCGGTCCCTGCGCCGAAGGAGCCGGAGCCGAAGCCCGAGCCGGTCGCGACGACCCCTGCCGCGCCCGCACCCCAGGTTCCTGCGCCACCCGCTCCCCCCACGGAGCCGGTGGAACCGAAGGCCGCGCCGGTGACGGAG
>CAZAIE010000143.1:0-10772 GCA_964485035.1 uncultured Myxococcaceae bacterium
GAGATCGCGAGCGAGGTGGCCACCGAGATCCCCACGGGAGGGGGAGTGGAGGGGCTGCGCGAGCTGGCGGCGCGGTACCGGGCGCCCTACCTCCTGCTCTACACCGAGCGCTTCGAGGACCGGACCAGCGCCAACGGGCTCGCGGCGCTCTGGGTCACGGTGCTGGGCGGGCTGCTCACGCCTTCCCAGACGCTGCGCGGCGAGGGGCTGCTCGCGGCTTCGCTCCTGGACGTGCGGACCGGGACCATCCTCTTCACCGTCCAGGAGCGCGTCTCCTTCGAGGAGAAGCACCTGCCCATCGGCGCGGCCGGGGCGTACCGCGACCTGCAGCGCAAGGCCGCCGACGCCGCTGCGAAGGCCCTGGCGGAGCGCGTGCTGGGCAAGCTGCAGCGCCTGGCGCGGGCGGCGGGTGCCCCGGTGCTGGCGATGCCCGAGGCCGGGTGAGGCTCAGTCGAAGGACTCGCCCTCGTACATCGCGTCGATGACTGCCTTGTAGCGCTCCGCGACCACCTTGCGCTTCACGCTCAGCTTCGGCGTCAGCTCCCCGGTCTGCACCGTCCAGTCGGCGTCGAGGATGGAGAAGCGCTTGATGGTCGCGTAGGACGGCAGCCGGGCGTTGAGGACGTCCACCGCCTGCTGCAGCCGGGCGCGCACCTCGGGGCGGCGGGAGAGGTCGGCGTAGGAGTGCTGCGGCAGCTTCAGCTCGGTCGCCAGCCGGGTGAGGTTCTCCTCGTTGAGCGTGAACAGCGCGGAGACGAAGCGCCGCCGGTCTCCCAGCACCGCCACCTGGCTCACCAGCGGCTCGGTCTTCAGGGCGTTCTCCAGCTCCTGCGGCGCGATGTACTTGCCGCCCGAGGTCTTGATGAGGTCCTTCTTGCGGTCGGTGATGCGCAAAAAGCCGTCGACGTCGATCTCCCCGATGTCGCCGGTGTGGAACCAGCCGTCAGGGTCCAGCACCTCGGCGGTCTCCGCCGGGAGCTTGTGGTAGCCCCTCATCACCTGCGGCCCCTTGAGCAGCACCTCGCCGTCGGAGGCCACCTTCGCCAGCGTGCCAGTGAACGGCGGGCCCACGGTCCCGATGCGGATGTTCCCGGGCCGGTTCACGTGCGTCGGGGCGCAGGTCTCGGTGAGCCCGTAGCCTTCGAGGATCATCAGGCCGCACACGTCGAAGAAGAAGGCGATCTTGCGGGACAGCGGCGCGCCGCCGGAGACGAAGGTCCGCATCCGCCCGCCGAACCGCGTCTTGAGCCGCTCCGCAACCTTGGAGAAGACCAGGCGTCGCGCCAGCAGCCACTGCGCCGAGTTGTAGTCGCGACCCGCCATCCGCGCGGCCGCGTACTCCTCGAAGAGCTTCATCGCCCAGGTGAAGAGGCGGCCCTTCACGCCCGGCGCCGCTGCCCCATCGGAGGTCACCTTGCTGTAGGCCTTCTCGAACACGCGCGGCACCGCGGGCATCACCGTCGCCCGCACCTCCGCCGCGTTGTCCACCGCCTTCTCCACCGCCTCCGCGAAGGCCATGGTGTAGCCGTGGCAGAGCCACGCGGCCTCGAACACGCGCCCGAACGAGTGCGCGAGCGGCAGGAACAGCAGCATCACGTCATCGCTGTTCAGCGCCCGCACGTCGCCGATGGCGTACGCCTGGTACACCCAGCCGCCGTGGGTGAGCATCACGCCCTTGGGCTGGCCGGTGGTGCCCGAGGTGTAGAGGATGCAATTCAGGTCGTCGGACTTGATCTGCTTCGCCCGCTCCTCGAGCCCGCGCGGGTTCTCCTTCACCGCCTGCGCGCCGAGCTGCTCCAGCTCGCCCATCCCCATGAGCCGGTTGGGCTCGTCCGAGGGCTGCTCGAAGGAGAGGAAGCGCTGCACGGTGGGCATCTTCGGCGCCGCGGTCTGCAGCCGCGCCCACCGTCCGGGGACCTTGCCCTCCATGCGCCCGTGGTCGAAGCAGACGAGCTTCACCTCCGAGTCGTTGACGATGTAGGCCACCTCCTCGGGAGTGTTCGACGGGTAGATGGGGGTGGGCACCGCGCGCGCCGCCTCGATGGCCAGATCCATCAGGCACCAGGAGAGGCAGGGGTTCGCGTAGATCGCCACGCGGTCTCCTGGCTGGATGCCGAGCTTCACCAGCCCTTCGGAGAGCCGGCGCACGCGGTCCCCCAGCTCCGCCCAGGTGTAGTCGCGCCAGACGCCGTTGACCTTCTGCTTGGCGGCGATGCGCGTCGCCGAGACCCGCGCGTGCCACAAGAGGAAGTCCACCAGCGAGTCCGCTTCGGGCGGCGCCGCGGTGAGACCGGCTGCGCTGAACAGCTGACGTGCGATCACGATTGGCCTCCACCCCAGGGCCGGGCTTGCACCACCACGCTCGTTTGGATGCCCGCCCCGGGAAAATGGGTAACGGACCCTGTCACAGAGCGCCGTGGCGCGACGCGTCAATCGCCGATTGCCCAATCACGCCGCGAGCACGATCACCAGCACCGTCAGCAGGGCCAGCCAGGGGGCGAACGCGAGGAGGGCCGTCACCCAGGCGAAGGCATGCTGTCGGAAAGTGGTCGCCTGGCGCAGGCAGTGCACCGCGGCGAAGGGTGAGGTGAACTGGGTGACGAAGACCAGCGCTCCGAGGACTGTCATGACGTCGGAGTGGCGCCATCCGATTGCGCCGAGGGCGGACAGCAGTCCGAGGGAGACCGCCTCGACCCCGAGGGAGGCGAGGACCAGGCGCGAGGCGCTGCGGAACCGCCTCGGGTCCGCCACCCGGGCACTCGGTGCGTCGAGGACGACCTCCGGAGACACCACGGGGATGGGGCGCTCGCGGGCCAACGGTCCGAGCCGCGCCGAGTGCAGGGCGCAGCGCGCGTCGCCGTCGAGGGCGCGGCGGTCGCAGTCCTTCTCGACGCAGAGCGGGTCGGACTCGGCCATGGGCGCCATTCAGGCACGCCGAGGTTGGCCGGGCAAGGAGGCGTAGAATCCCCGCGACCAGCCGGAGGGAGCATGCGCCAAGTACTCGTCGTCACCGCCGTCGTCTGTCTCAGTGCCACGGCCTTCGCCAAGGACTGGCACGTCGCTCCCGGGGGCGTGGACGGCGCCGATGGGACCGAGGCCGCACCGCTCGCGACGCTGGCCCACGCGGTCTCTCGCGCCGGGGAGTCCGACCGCATCCTCCTGAAGCGAGGCGGGACCTACCAGGCGCGCAAGGTGGCCGTGGGCTCGAAGCGCCAGCTGCTCCCGTACGGCACCGGCGAGGAGCCCATCCTCACCGCGAGCGTGCCGGTGGCGATGACCGGGAGCTGGGCCTCCGTGCCTGCCGTGAAGACCGGGCCCATGGCCGACAAGGTCCTCGCCTGCTGGGTGGACGGCAGGTTCCTGCGCCTCGCGCGCTGGCCGAACACCGGCTTCCTCCGTGTGGACAACAAGGACGCCGACCAGATCGTCGACGACGAGCTCGCGGCGCGCCCGGGTGTCGCCGCGGGGCGGTGGACCGGCGCGCAGGTCCGCTGGCGCCGCTGGAGCTGGTGGTGGGAGACGCGGCCTGTCACCAGCCACCCCGCGGCGAATACGCTGAACCTCGGGCCGGACAACAAGTTCCACGACCCGTTCACCGAGCCGGGCTCCGGGTACTTCATCGACAACGACCTGGACGAGCTCGATGCGCCCGGGGAGTGGTTCTGGGGCGACGGGACCCTGTACGTGTACCCCCCGGCGGGCGTGGACCCCACCGCGATGAAGGTGGAGGTGCTGACCACCAGCGACCCGGGCGTGCAGACGTCGGGCACCTCGCTCACGTCGCTACGGTTCGCGCGGTTCGGCAACGCCCTGGAGATCAACCGGCCGGCGACCGTGGACGGGTGCACGTTCGAGGAGATCGAGGAGAACGCGGTCAAGTACACCTGGGACGCGCAGCCGTTCACCGTGCGCAACTCCGTCTTCCGGGACGTGCGCAACGTGGCCATCTCGGGATGGGCGAACGCGGCCGGGACCGCGGGCTCGCTCATCGAGCGCAACCTCTTCCTGCGCATCGGCGTGGAGCGCGGCTACGGCGGCAGCGGGAGCTGGCACGCGGCCGGCGTCATCCTCGGGAGTGCGAACAAGGCCGCGGTCCGGCTGAACCGTTTCGTGGACACCGGCTACGCGGGGGTCATCCTGGGCGCTGCGGGCCAGACGGTGGAGCGCAACGTCTTCGTGCGCACCATGGGTTCGCTCAACGACGGCGCGGCGGTCTACACCAACTGCAACGCGTCGCTCATCCGGGAGAACATCATCCTCGACACCCTGGGCGATCTGGAGACCTCGCACCCCTGGTACCCGCTGGGCCACGGCATCTGGCTCGAGTTCCTGGAGCAGTTCCGCGACTCGGTGGTCACCGACAACACCATCTACGGCAGCAACGGCAACGGCATCTTCCTGCCCAACAACTACCACTGCACCGTGATCGGCAACGTCACCCTCGACAACCGGAGCGCCGGGCTGCACCTCGAGGGCAAGGACGGCCAGCCCGCGAACCAGGACCACACGATCCAGGACAACGTCCTCGCGGCGGTGCTGCCCACCCGGCGGCTCGTGCGTCCCGAGAACCTGAGCAAGTGGTGGCTGCCGCCCTACCCGCCGCCCACCCCGGTCTCTCTCTCGTACCAGCCGAACTTCGACTACGGGCAGATGACCGGGACGACGTTCGTGCTGCCTGCGAGCGGCGCCGGGCTCGTCCGCCCCGAAGGAGGCAAGGACCACGACACCGTCGAGGCCTGGGCTGCCGCGGTGCCGGCATGGGCCAGCGCGACCGAGAGCCGGCTGACGCGCGGCAACGCGATCCTGCTGTTCAACGACACCGAGGCCGAGGCGGTCATGGCCGTCCCCGCGGGGACCTGGACGCGTACGGATGGCACGGCCGTGGGCGCGACAGTGACCGTGGCGCCTTTCCGCAGCGTGGTGCTGGTGACCAGCGCCGCGGTGGCCACGACCCCGCCGTACCACGCGGCCTCGGGCATCGACTGGCGGGCGGAGACGCCGACCCAGGAGGTGCTCACCGCGACGCCCCTCATCGCCGTGACCCGCGCCGGGCCGATCGCCGACGGTGCGACCGACACCGTGGACGGGACGGCGCTGGGGGTGGGCAAGGTCCTCACCTACGTCATCGCCAACCGGGGAGGCGTGCCCCTGATGATCGCCTCGCCGATGATGCCGGGCGCGCAGACCAACTGCACGGTCACGGTGGGCACGCAGCCGGCGGGGACGGTCGCGGCGAGCGGGACGACCTCGCTGGTGCTCACGGTCACGCCCAGCGCGGCCGGTGCCTGGTCCTTCGAGGTGTCCTTCGGGACGAACGACCCGGGGAAGGACCCCATGAACTGGACCGTGAAGGGCACGGCGGCCGCCGCGCCCCAGCCGGAGCTGGACGTCGTGCGCGCAGGCGCGGCGGTGGCGGACGGGACGACGGATGCCATCGCGGGGACGACCCTGGGCGTGGCGACGTCCGTCACCTACGTGCTCGCGAACCACGGCTCAGGGCCGCTCGCGGTGACGGTGCCAGTCGTGGCGTCCGCGGCGACGAACTGCACTGCCGCCGTCACCACGCAGCCATCGGCGAACGTCGCGGTCGATGGCGAGACCACGCTGGTCGTCACGATCACCCCGGCGGCCGCGGGCCCCTGGTCGGCGAAGGTCTCGGTGGCGAACACCGACCCCGACGAGAACCCGTACGACTGGACGAGCTCCGGGACCGCCTCCGCGACGTCTCCCAAGCCAGATGGCGGAACGACGAGCGCGGGTGACGCCGGGACGGGAGCGGCCGACGGAGGCGGAAGCGCGCAGGCGGATGGCTCGACGGCGCCCGAGGTGTCCTCGGGGTGCGGTTGCAGCGGCGCGGCAGGCGCGGGCTGGCCGGGGCTGCTGGGACTGGGATTGTGGGCGTGCAGGCGGCGCAGGCGGGGTGGCTGAGCCGACTGCGACACTCCTCGACGACCGGCCTTCGCCAGTTTGGACCTGCGAACCACTCGAGGAGGAGCCGTGCGCCTTGCCTGCAGGATGCGCCTTCCTGGACTGTTGCTGTGCCTCACGGCCGCCGCGTGCTCCGAGGATCCTTTGGGAGCGGCCTGGCCGGACGCCGAAGCCATCGACGCGCAGACCCCGGAAGCCGGTTCTGATGCGGGAGCCACTGCCGTCGACGCCTCCGAGGGGGCGTCGGATGTCGGGTTCGAGGTCCCAGATGCCGCGCAGGAACTGCCGCCGCTCCAGGTGGTCTCCCGGCTCGTGCTCTCGGCCACGGTCGTCGCGCGCGGCGACCGTCTCACGGGGACGGCGAGGCTGAGGAACCCGGGCCCGACCCTGCGGCGGCTCGAGCATGTGGTGATCGCGGCGCGCCCGCCCGGAGGAACGAACGAGGGAGGCCCGTACCGCGACCTGGTCGTGCAGGGCCCCGTGGAGATCGGCGCCGGAGCCGAGTACGAGATCACGGGCGGGAGGGTGCTCGGCCCGGACGACCCGGTTGGTGCTTGGTACGCGTACGTCACCTGGGAGGACGAGGCGGGCTACCACGACAATCCGGAGAAGGTTTCCTTCACCGTCACGGATGCGGCGGCGGACGCGGGAATGCCCCCGGACGCCGCGGCGTCGGCTCCGGACGCGTCGGTGGATCCGGTGTTCTCCATGGTGGTCCTCCCCGACATCCAGCGCGAGATGTGGGACGACAACGGGTTGCAGAACTATCTCGGCCGCATGAACTGGATCGCCGCCAACAAGGCGGCGGAGGACATCCGCTTCGTGGTGCAGGTGGGCGACCTGGTGGACACCGACAGCTGCGGGAAGACGGACGTCGTCGACGGCCAGTGCTCGGCGGCGCTGAAGGCCGAGGGGACCTACTACCCGCTGCCGGCGCGGGACACGCACTACCAGTTCGCCAACGCGGACAAGGGCCTGAAGATCCTCGACCAGGCGCAGATCCCGTACGGCCTGAGCCTGGGCAACCACGACACCGCCATCGTCTGCGGAGGTCCGGCCTGCTACGGCCACCCGGAGTGGGGCGTGCCGCCGAGCTCCCAGGTGAACCTCTTCCGCCTCACCAAGACGTGGAACCGGTTCTTCCCGCTCGCGCGGTACAAGAAGGCGGCGGGGGTGTACGAGACCGGGAAGACCGACAACGTCTTCCACGTGTTCCAGGCCGGGGGCGTCGAGTTCTTGATCCTGAACCTGGAGCTCTGGCCGCGCGCCGGGGCGGTCACCTGGGCCCGGGACGTGATCGCCGCGAACCCGCACCGGAACGTCGTCCTGGTGACCCACAGCTTCCTCACCGGCGCGGGGACCGTGGGAGGCATGGACGGCTACGGCGAGACCAGGCCCGAGACCCTGCGCGACACGCTGGTGCGGCCGTACTCGAACGTGAAGCTGGTCTTCTCGGGCCACACCGGGAACGCGGCCCACTGGAGCGAGACCCGCACGGACGGGAGCCAGGTGCACGCCTTCCTGGACTGCTACCACGACACCACCAACAACCGGCTCCGGCTGGTGCGCTTCGACGTCGCGAAGGGCGAGTTCACGACCTGGGTCTACGCCCCCAACACGAAGTGGACTTCGGAGGCGGCGAGGACCTTCGGGCTGCAGTACGTGCGGTAGAGGGGCCAGACGAGCGCAGGGAGCGGGTTTGCTGCTATCCCGCCTCCGCGCCCCAGTGCCCCCCCAAACGGAACGGGCGGCTGCTTTCGCAACCGCCCGTTCCGCCTCGGAAAACTCCGAGTGTCCTCAACGGGATTCGAACCCGTGTTACCGGCTTGAAAGTTTCCGGCTCCAATTCTCCGCACCAATCTGGCGCAGTCTCGCAGAAGCCAGACCAAGGAAATCCGGTCGCTTGCGAGGGGGCCGCAGTCCAGCGCCTATCCCCCGACGACCTCCAAGCGCCGCTCGTTTTCTACCCGGCTTCTACCCGAAACGGTCCGCGCGCGGTCCGAGGCCCTGCCGAAGCGCCGGGGCTGCTGACGGTTCGGCAGGTCGCCGAGAGGCTGGGAGTATCCGCGGCCACGGTCTACACGCTGTGTGCGTCCGGGACGCTCCCGCACCTCCGGCTGAACAACACGATCCGCATCCGCCCCGCCGACCTCGCCGCGTACCTGGCCAAGCAGCGCCGCGCCTGAGCGCCGCAGAGCCCCGCTGGCGCGTTCTCCTGGCCTCGCCCAGGTCGACCTAGCCACCACCCTGTCGCGCGCGTCCTGGCCCGTCCTTGGCCGCGCCGCGACCCCACCCGGAGGATGAGCACATGCCCACCGACCCGACCGCTACCGACCCCGGCGCTTGGTTGCAGGCTCACCACACCTTCCGGTGCCGCGCGATGGCCGTCCGCCTGACCCCCGAGTCCTGCTTCCGGAACCTGACTGCGAAGGCGCAGAAGGCGCTGCCCGGCCAGGCCGCGCGCGTGTTCGCCCCGCCCCCGTGTGCGAAGTGCTGGCAGGGCGCGCGCCTGGCCATCCGCACCGGACGGTGGGGGTTCGCCGTCTGTCCGACGTGCCGCGGCCAGGGCATCGAGGTGCGGCACGGGTGCCCGACGTGCGGCGGTCGCGGCTGGCTCCCGGAAGAGAGGCGGGGTGCAACCTCCGCAAGCGTCCGGGTTGCAGGGTCCGCGACCGTGCCTTGACCCTCGGTTTCGGTAGCGGCATGGCGCCGCTGCACAGACCGAGAGGCACACATGTTGACCGCACCGAAGTTCACCACCCCGCGCGCGTTCCGCCGCAGGGAGACGATCTCCGACGAGCTCGCGCACGCCCACGACCCGCGGATCGTCCCCGGCCTGCCGATGGCCCGCGTGGCGCTGGCCAAGCTGAACAAGCCGCACGGGGCGACCCTGGCCGAGTCCGCCGAGTTCCTCGGCTTCAGTGCCACCGCCGAGAAGATCGACGCGCACGAGCGAGGCGTTCGCCAGGAGATGCTCGAGCGCAACGACACGGTGGCGAAGGGCGCGGCCATGTCGGCTGGAGACGCGGAGTCCGGGGCCACGTTCCTGCCGACCGAGATCCAGCGGGGCTTCATCGACTCCCTGGAACATCAGGTGGTCGTGCGCCAGTTCATCCCCGAGCAGAACAAGATCCTCTCGCGGTCCGGCGTGGCCAGCATCCCGAGCATCACCGCAGGCGTGTCCGCCGAGATGGTGGGCGAGAACCCCACGCTCGGGAACCTGCAGGCCTTCCCCACCGGCAGCCGCACGCTCCTCGCCAAGAAGATGCGCGTGGAGGTGCTCGTCTCCCGCGACCTGATCCGCAGCGCGCTGAACATCGATCAGATCCTCTACTCGCGCATGGCGGCCGCCGCTGCGCGCCTGGAGGACCGGCTCCTCGTCGAGGGCACCGGGGCGGAACACCAGTTCCGCGGGTTGAAGGTGGCCGCGGAAGGCGCGCTCGCCGCGGCGCAGGGCTCCCCGGACTACTCCAAGGTGCGTGCGGATCTGCGCTCTCTCCTGCGCGCCATGCGGGACAACAAGGTCCCCGACGCTGCCGGTCGCGTGTTCATCGGTGCATCCCAGCACCGGGACGGACTCGAGGACTTCCAGGGGCCGGATGGTGTCTTCCCGTTCGGCGACTCGCTCGACGAGCGCGGGACGCTGCTCGGCAAGCCGGCCGCGTTCTCCAGCGCCCTGGGCACGGACTGCTTCTACTGCTTCGCCCCTGGCGAGGCGATCTTCCTCGAGCAACTCAACATGGACGTGGAGGCGGACACGACCTACCACGACGCGGCTGGCGTGGCGCACGCCGCGGGTGGCCAGGACATGACCGTCTTCCGCCTCTTCCGCGCGGTGGACTTCCTGATCGCACACCCGGAGTCGGTGGAGTACCTGAGCGACGTCACCTGGGGCGCCTGAGCAGGAACCAGGCGGGCGCCTCGCTGGGGCGCCCGCCACCACACCGGAGGCGACCATGCCGACCACCTTGCAGCGTTCCACCGTCCGAGACTGGCTGTCCGAGAAGCACTCTCGGCAGAAGGCTCTCGCGGCCCTCGCCGGTATCTCCGAGTTCCGGCTGAGCCGCTGGCTCTGCGGTCACGTCGAGCTGACCGCCGAGGAGAGCGAGCGTCTGACCGAGGCCATGCACACCGCGATGCAGGCCACCGGGGGCGACCTGAGCCTCATCCGCGACCCCGCGGCGAGGGCGCTCGTCTTGCGCGAGATCGAGCGGCTCGCGCTGTCCCTGCGGCGCCCGCGGCTCGTGGACTGACCCGCGACCGCGACCTGACGATCCCTCTCGGACGGAAGGAGTCGTGAGCGTGCGCCGTGAATCCCAATCTCCCAAGTAGTTCGGGCCCCAGCCCCCGCGTCCACGCACGCAACCGTCCAAGCAGTTCCGCGGCGGCTGGGGACCCGTGTTTCCTCGAGGTGACGTGATGGCAGGCGAATACATCGGCGGCAGCGCAGGGGGTGGCTTGAACGTCGGCACCCTCAACATCTCCCTGAACCTGGACACCTCCCGGTTCAACAAGCAGGGCGAGGAGATGAACGCCCGGCTCAAGAGCATGGCCAGCATGGCCGAATCCACGTTCAAGTCCGTGGGCGGCGGGCTGGGGATGCTCGGCGAGCGGTTCGGGCAGCTCAACAACGCCATGAAGAAGGCGTTCGGCGACGGTGCCCCTGCCCTGATGCAGTCGTTCGGCCGCGACATCCAGCGCGCCACCGGGCTCACCGACTCGGCCATCAAGGGGCTCGCCCAGTCGGCGGGAGCGCTCGAGGGCGTCTTCAAGGCCGCCGGCATCGCTGTCAGCACGCTCCTGTCTCCGCTCGGGGCCGTGCTCGCTGCTGCGCTGGGCATCGC
>CAZAIE010000144.1:0-10748 GCA_964485035.1 uncultured Myxococcaceae bacterium
CCGAGGGGCAGCGCGTGCTGAACTTCGAGAACCGCTACCTGGCCCGGAATGGCGACACGCATTGGATCGAGTGGCGGGCCTTCCCGGTGGGCACGCGCGTCTATGCGTCCGCCCGCGACGTGACCCGGCGCAAGGCGATGGAGGAGGCGCTGCGGCGGGGCGAGGAGCGCTACCGGCTGATCAACGACTCCAGCGGGGACATCATCTACTCGTACGACCGGCAGGGCCGCTTCACCAGCGGCAACCGCCTGCTCTACGCCGCGCTCGGACGCTCGGAGGCCGAGGTGCTGGGGAAGACCCACGCCGAGCTGGGCTTCCCGCCCGAGGTCTGCCGGGAGTGGGACGCGCTGCACTCCCGGGTCTACGCCACCGGAGCCACGGTCGTCTCCCCGACCACCACGCCCCTCCCCAGCGGCGAGGTCCGCCACTACCGCGTGGTCCTCAACCCGCTCACCGACGCCAAGGGAGCCATCGTCGGCATCGGCGGGACCACCATCGACGTCACCGAGCAGGTGCGCGCCGAGCGCGAGCAGAAGAAGCTGGAGGAGCAGCTCGCCCAGGCGCAGAAGCTGGAGTCCATCGGCCGGCTCGCGGGCGGAGTGGCCCACGATTTCAACAACATGCTGGGGGTCATCCTCGGCCACGTGGACCTGGCGCTGGTGGGGCTGGAGCCGACGCACCCCCTGTGCTGCGACCTCCTGGAGATCCGCAAGGCCGCCGAGCGCTCGACCGACCTCACGCGGCAGCTGTTGGCGTTCGCGCGCAAGCAGACCGCCTCGCCTCGGGTGCTCGACCTGAACGCCACTGTGGACGGGATGCTCAAGATGCTGCGCCGGCTCATCGGCGAGGACATCGCCCTCGAGTGGCGGCCGAGCCCCGAACCGGTGGCGGTGCGCATCGACCCGGTGCAGGTGGACCAGATCCTGGCGAACCTGTGCGTCAACGCCCGCGACGCCATCACCGGCACCGGGCGCATCGAGATCGAGACGCGCCCGGTCCAGGTCGCCCCGGCCACCAGCGCCAAGTACGTCGACGTCGCCTCCGGGCGGTACGTCCTGCTCTCGGTCCGCGACAGCGGTGCGGGGATGGAGCCGTCCGTGGTCGCGCACGTGTTCGAGCCCTTCTTCACCACCAAGCCGCTGGGCCAGGGCACCGGGCTCGGGCTGGCCACCGTGCATGGCGCCGTCCGACAGAACGGGGGCTTCGTCGAGGTGGACTCCGCCCCCGGACAGGGCTCGACCTTCCGGGTCTACCTGCCGCTGGTGCCGGCCGCCGAGCGCCCGGCCGAGGTCGCCGTCCCCGCCGAGCTGCCGCGTGGCCGCCCCGCCAGGATCCTGCTGGTGGAGGACGAGCCGGCCCTGCTGCAGCTCGGCAAGGCGATGCTCACCAGCCACGGACACCAGGTGGTGGCCGCGACGCGCCCGGAGGAGGCGCTGGCCCTCGCCGAGCGGCAGGCCGAGGGCTTCGACCTGCTCGTGACCGACGTGGTGATGCCGGTGATGAACGGGCGCGAGCTGGCGCGCAGGCTGCAGCAGCGCTTCCCCGCGATGAGGCTGCTCTTCGTCTCCGGGCACCCCACCGACGTCATCGCCCCGCACGGCATCGTCGAGGAGGGGCTGAACTTCCTGCCCAAGCCCTTCTCGGCGCGGCAGATCGACCAGGCGGTCCGCCGCGCCCTCGACGGCCGGTAGGAGGGCTACGCCTCCGCCACCGGCGCGGCCTCCGGTCCGTCCTTGCGCTTCTTGCGCGCCAGCAGCTGGATGGCCGGCGGGAAGCCCACCAGCATGACGATGAGGTTCATCGCCAGGCCCAGGTTCGCGAGCCGCCCCAGCGAGTTCAGGCCCGGGTGGTCGGCGAGCAGCATCGCCCCGAAGCCGACGGCGCTGGTGAAGAGGCCGCCGCAGATGGCGCGGCCGGTCTCGGCGTACACCGCGGGCAGGTCGCCGTGCGCCTCGCTGAGCCGCGAGATGAGGTGCACGCCCGCGTCCACGGTGGTGCCGATGAGCACCGGGACGATGAGGATGTTCAGGTAGTTGAAGGGCTGGTCGATGACCGCCATCAGCCCGAACATCCCCACCAGCGAGAGCACCGTCGGCGACAGGCAGATGATGGCGGTCTTGAAGCTCCCCAGCGTGATCCACATCGCCAGCAGCACCAGCAGCGTCGCGGCGAGGAGGATGGGCGGGGACTCGCGGGTGACCATCTCCAGCACGTCGGCGAGCACCATGGCCTCGCCCGCCGCCGAGAACTGCGCGCCGTCCGAGAGGGAGATGCCGCGCACCTCCCTGGCGAAGTCGCGCACCTTGAGCCCGTCCGAGAGCTTGATGCTGGGGAAGATGAGCACGAAGCCGTTGCTCGAGTCCCCGGTCACGCTCTCGAACTGCCGCCGCAGCGACTTGGGCACGTCCTCGCGCGTGAACGGCTCCGCCTGCACCCAGCGCATCAGCCCGTCGAAGCGCTTGCGGGTGTCGGGGTCCAGCTTGTCGGCCTTCACCCGCTTCAGCGTGGTGTGGATGGAGTCGAAGACCGCCTTCTTCTCCGCCTGCTGGGTGGGGATGAGGTCGGAGAGCGCGGCCACGAAGTCCACGGTCGACTTCTCGCCCTGCGCCACCTGGCGCTCCTTGAGGATGCGCACCAGCTCGCGCTCGCTCTCGGTCTTCTGGGTGAGGATGACCACCGGCTCCTGCGAGTAGCCGAGGATGCGGTTGACCTCCTTGTCCAGCGCGAACGAGGGCAGCGTGGAGTCCTCGAGCGAGTGGAAGTCGAAGTCGAAGCGCAGGTCGGGGATGCGGGCCGAGAAGGCCGCCAGCATCACCCCGATGCCCACCAGCACCGGCACCGGGAAGCGCGGGAGCAGTCGCGACAGCTCCGAGCCCGTGCCCGCCACGGTGGCGTTGGAGTGCGGCGCCCAGCCCAGCCGCGAGGCCAGCCCCAGGAGCGAGGAGAGGGTGGGGACGTAGGCGAAGAACACCACCACCATGCCGATGGCGGCGATGACCCCGAACTCGCGGAAGGCGCGGAACTCGGAGACCGCCACGGAGAGGAAGGTGAGCGAGGCCACCAGCGAGGAGACCAGCGCCGAGCCGCCGGTGTGCCGGAACGACTCCTTCACCGCCTCCTCCGAGCTGTGCCCCTGCCCGCGCAGCACGTCGTAGCGGCCCAGGAGGTGGATGCCGTGCTCGATGCCCAGGCCGCCCAGGATGGCGCCCAAGAAGCCGGTGAGCACGTTGAGCGAGCCGAAGATGGTGTAGGTGAGCCCGTAGGTCACCGCCAGGCCCACGCCCACCGGCGCGAGCACGAAGCCCACCGAGAGGAAGCTGCGGAAGTGGAAGACGAGGTACAGCAGCAGCACGATGGCCGCGAGGCTGGACGCGGTGGCCATGTCCCCGGAGAGCTGGCGGTGCTGCTCGGCCTTGTACTTGAAGGCCCCGGAGATGCCGACCTTGAAGTCCTTGCCGTACCTGGTCAGGTCCTGCTTGGCGAAGAAGCCCTCCACGTCGGCGATGAGCTTGCGCGAGTACTCCAGGTCGCT
Source organism: uncultured Myxococcaceae bacterium (assembly GCA_964485035.1). Taxonomy (GTDB): domain Bacteria; phylum Myxococcota; class Myxococcia; order Myxococcales; family UBA5297; genus CAZAIE01. The sequence goes on from CAZAIE010000144.1 coordinate 3,533, forward strand.
GGAGATGCGGTCCGGCTTGGCCAGCAGCGCGACGATCTTCCGCTCCGGGTCGAGGTAGTACTCCTGCCCGCCGCCCGCGAGCCGCTGGTCCGAGCGCTTGCCGTACTTGGCCTCGATGTCCGAGAAGTCGAGCGAGGGCGGGGCCTCGTCGTTCAGGGTCAGCATCATCGGGTTGCGCATCCGCTTCTCGTACTTCTCGCGCTCCTTGATGCGCCGCTCGATCTCCTGGATGTCCTCGAGCGAGAGGTAGTAGAGCGACCGCTCCTGGAGGAACTTGAACTCGCGCTTGTAGTCGACGAAGCGGATGCCCGGCATCTTCTCGATCTGCGGGACGAAGTCGTCGGCGAAGCGGCGCAGGGAGTCCTTGTCGCCGCCCTGGCCCACCACCACCACGAAGCCGATGCCGCCGAAGTGCTTGCGCACCGGCTCCAGGTCCCGGACGCTCTGGAAGGTCTGCGGGAGCAGCTGCTCCAGGTCGGCGGTCACGCTCAGCCGGCTCGCGCCGAGGAGCCCCAGCCCGGCGACCAGCGCCACGCCCAGGAGCGTCGCCCCGGGACGCGCGTGCGCGCGCACCGCGAGGCGGGCCAAGAGACCTTCGAGTCGTTCCATCCAGCGCGTTTCCATTTGCAGTCCGTCCTGGGCCCGGGAAAAGGGGCACACGCTACTCGCCTTCCCCCCGCAGGCGAAGGGTCTTGCAGGGGGACGCGGGACGGCCGCCGGGAGGACCCCGGCCAGCGGGAGTCACCGCGGTCCTCGAGCCTCCTCGCGGGCGTTGCGGTAGCGCGCGGCGGCCGCGGCGATCACCCGATCGCGCGGGGTCTTCGCGGCGGCCACGCTGGGGTCGGGGACCTCCCGGGTCTCGTAGCCCAGGCTGATGCTGTCCCAGTTGCCGGTGCGCTCGGTGAGCTTCTTCGTGGTCGTCGCCACGAGCTTCTCGACCGTGGCCGGGTCCGCGCCGTGGTCCAGGAGCACCGCCGCGAGCGAGGGCTCGCCGTACGACACGGCGACGGCCAGGAGGTTCCTCCCGCCCGCATCGATCGGTACGCCGCGCTCGAGGAGCGCCTTGGCGAACGGGGTCACCCCCGCCGAGTCGCCCAGTCGCCAGCGGTGCTTGTCGAAGAGGTGGGCGAGGGGCTCGGGCTCGCCCGGACGCGTCGCCCTCACCGACGCCTTCAGCGCGAGGAGCTGCAGGAAGGTCGGGTAGTCCTTCTTCGCCAGCGCGACGTGCAGCGGCCGCAGCCCCTGGGAGTCCGGGCGGTCGGGCTGCGCTCCCGCGGCGAGCAGGGTGAGCGCCAGCGGCGGAGGCTCGACCGCCTCGTGTCCGGACGGCGCAGCGTCGGCGGACTCCGCCGCGACCGGCTCCCGCAGGTCCAGTTCCAGTGCCCAGGAGAGCGGGGTGTCGCCGTCCTTGTCGGGAGCGTCCACCGGGACCCCGGCCGCGAGCAGCAGGCGGATGACCTCGGCGGAGGCCGCGCCGTGCAGCGCCGTCGCCTGGGACTGGTCGGGGACCTTGGGGTCGGCCTTCAGGTCGAGCAGCAGCTTCATGGCGGCGGCCTGCCCTGCCCGCGCGGCGGCGTGGAGCGGACCCTCCTGCCCCGCGGAAGCGTCGGGCTTCGCGCCGTGGTCCAGCAGCAGCCGCATCGCAGAGAGATCGCCCCGGCCCGCGGCCCAGGCCAGCGCGCCCTTCTCCTGGAAGGGGACCGCGGGGTCCAGTCCAGGGCGCGCGAGCAGCTGCTCGAGCAGCGCGCGGTCGCCCTGCGAGGTGGCGATGGCCAGCGCGGCCGACCTCCCAGCCCCCGCGCCCTTGGCGAGGAGCGCGTCGAAGGCCTTCAGCGAGCGCCGGCGCTCGTCCCCCAGCGCGAGGTCCAGCGCGGAGCGGCCCCGGTGGCTCGCCTTCGGGTCGGCGCCGCGCTCGAGCAGGAGCAGCGCACAGTCCTCCAGGCCGCTGGCGAGCGCTTCGAGCAACGGAGGCGGGCGGCCCGGCCGGGACCGGTTCGGGTCGGCCCCGGCGTCGAGGAGCAGGCGCACGCGCTCGAGGTGCTGGGACCACGCGGAGAGCGCGAGCTCCAGCGGCAGCTCACCGCTCGCGTAGCCAGGCCACGGGAGGTTCGGGTCGGCCTTGAACTCGAGGACCACGCGCAGGACCTCGAGGCGGGTGCGCACCGCCTTGTGCAGCGCGCCCTTGTTGGGGTCCGCCCCGGCGGCGAGCGCGGCCCGGGCCTGGGCGGCGTCGCCGTAGAAGAGCGCCTCGTCCAGCTTCTTGTCCGGCGGCTGACAGCCCAGGAGCAGCAGCAGGACGGTGATCGACACTTGCTTCACGGCTCTCCTCCAGGGCGCGGGTCGGATGCCCGAGCCTAGCTTGGCGCCTTCGTGGACGTCGCCGCGGGTGCGGGACTCGCTGGGCGACAAACCCCACGCAGGTGACTCTGGCGCCGGGGGGCCCCGGGGGCGGAGCGCGTCCGCGGTGGGCGGTGGATCGACGGGGCGGCGACGAGCGTTTCAGACCCTGCTGCGCGGGGAGGCCTGCGTTAGTCTCGGGCTCGCTTTCACCCAGGGAGGGGCCATGAGCCCGATCAAGAAGTGGCGCTGCACCGTCTGCGGCTACGAGCACGAGGGACCGTTCCCGCCGGAAGCCTGCCCGGTCTGCGGCCAGGGCCCCGAGGCGTTCGAGCTGCTGGGCGAGGTGGTCCAGGTGGCGAACTCCGCGTTCCAGGGGAACCTGCTGATCGTGGGGGCAGGCATCGCCGGGCTCGCGGCCGCGGCGGCGGCGCGCAAGACTGCGCCGGGCTGCCGCATCACCCTCTTCAACGCCGAGCAGGGGGCTCCCTACCAGCGGCTCAACCTCACCCGGTACCTCGCCGGGGCGGTCGCGAAGGCCTCGCTGCCCGTCCATCCCGCCGAGTGGTACGCGGAGCAGCGCATCGAGCTGGTCGGCGGACGCGTCGCCTCGCTCGACGTGGCTGCGAAGCGGCTCGTGCTCGCGGACGGGGCGGCGCTCTCCTGGGACCGTCTGGTCCTCGCCACGGGCGCCAACGCCAACCGCCCGCTCATCCCGGGGAGCGAGCTTCCGGGCGTCCAGGTGTGCCGGACGCTGGCCGATGCCGACGCCATCCTCTCGCGCGCCGTTGCGGGCACCCGCGTGGTCGTCGTGGGCGGCGGCGTGCTGGGCCTGGAGAAGGCGGGGGCGCTCGCGGGCCGGGGCTGCCAGGTCCAGGTGCTGGAGCTGGCTCCCTCGCTGATGAGTCGCCAGCTCGATGCAGGCGGAGGTGCGTGCCTCGCGCGGCACCTGGCCAGGGTTGGCATCGAGGTGCTCACCGGAGTGGGGGTGGTCCGGCTGACTGGGACTGGCCGCGTCGAGGGGGTGGAGCTGCGCGACGGACGGGTGCTGCCGGCCGGGCTGGTGCTCCTCGCCGCCGGGATTCGCGCGGAGACCTCGCTGGCTGCGGCCGCCGGGCTGGCGTGCGGCAAGCTCGCCATCCGCGTGGACGACGCGCTGCGCACCTCCGCTGCGGACGTCTGGGCCGCGGGGGACTGCTGCGAGCACGCCGAGCGCGCTTACGGACTCTGGAGCGTCTCGCAGCACCAGGGCACCGTGGCGGGGACCAACGCCGCAGGCGGCTCGGCGGCGTTCACGGGGCAGAAACCCACGGTGCGGCTCAAGGTGCTGGCCGCGGACGTGGTGGGCATCGGTCCAGTCGCGCCCGCGCCGGACGATCGCGTCCTGCTCGATGAGCGGCCCGACGTCTATCGCCGGCTCCTGGTCCGCCAAGGGCGCCTCGCCGGGGCCATCCTCGTCGGCGACGGCTTTGGCGCCGAGGCACTCGGGTCGGCCGTCGAGGCCGGCAAGGAGGTCCCTGCCGGAGACGTGGAGGCCGTGATCACCGCGCTCGCGGGCGGGCGCTTGAAGGGCGCGACGGGGTTCTAGGCCGGTCTGGCGGTCAGCCCGCGGAGAGCGGCGCCGAGGTCGGGTGGGGGATGCCCGGCAGGTGGTGCGGGTGGCGCGGGCGCAGCCGGTGCGGCGGCGGCGGCGGGCAGGCGGCGAGCAGCAGCATCGCGGCGAGCAATAGAAGGGCGAAGAGAGCGTTTTTCTTCATTGCGGGCCTCCGGGATTCCTCTCTGGCCGGCGCGAAGGCTATCAGATCCGGGATCCCGGAACAGGAGGACGACGGCATGGCCACGGTGCGACTCATCCGCCACGCGACGCTGCAGCTGGACTTCGGCGGGCGCAGGTTCCTGGTCGACCCGATGCTCGGCGCAAGGGGCTCGCTAGACCCGGCCGCGCAGTCCGGCGACGAGCGACGCAACCCGCTGGTGGACCTGCCGGTCCCGCTCGACGAGCTGCTGGACTACGACGAGCTGCTGCTCACCCATGCCCACCGCGACCACCTCGACGCCGCGGCGCAGCAGCGCCTGCCCAAGGAGCGGCCTGTGCTCTGCCAGCCCTCGGACGTGGAGCGGCTGCAGGCGGCCGGGTTCCAGACGGTCATCCCAGTCGCGAAGGAGGTCCACCGCGGGGAGGTCGTGGTGGCGCGGACGGACGGGGAGCACGGCCGCGGCGAGATGATCGCGAAGATGGGGGCGTCCTCTGGTTTCGTGCTGGGCCACCCGGCCGAGCCGCCGCTGTTCCTCGCCGGCGACACGGTGAACGGGCCAGCGCTCCAGGCAGCGCTCAAGCTCCATCGCCCCGGGGCGCTGGTGCTCAACGCCGGGGCCGCCCAGTTCGTGCGCGGCGGGCCGGTCACGATGGACGCTGAACTACTACCGCTCGAAAGCTTCTCGGGGCGGGAGGATTTGTAGTGCACCGCAGCAACCGGCCGGCGGGTCGTGAGGCCTGCTCTCGACCCTCAACTGTCGACTGTCGACCGCGGCTCCGCCGCTGGATGGTCGGCACGAGCACTTCGGTTGCGGCGGAGCCGCGCTGCGGATGTCGTGGCCATCGCACGGCAGTGCTCGCTGGCGCAGGTGGTGGTGGTGCACCTCGAGGCGTGGAACCACTGCCCGCTCACGCGCAAGGAGCTGCGGGCCCGGCTCGAGGACCACGGCCTCGCCGACCGCGTGCACGTCCCGGAGGACGGCGAGAGCGTGAACCTCGACTGACGGGGCGCGTCGGCTTCGACCCACTCAGGGAGTCGATCGACCCGGGGCGTTTGCCGTCTCTACCCCAGGCAACCATCGAGAACGAGTAGGCACTCGGCTGTGCCTGTCCTGGCGCACCGGTCTGCGAGGGGTCGAGCCGCGACCTGATTCATCGCTGGGTTACGGGCATGGCTCGCAAGTTGCTCTTGCCCTCCTGCGCGTTTCGCAGCGCGGCTCCGCCGCAACCGAAGTGCTCGTGCCGACCATCCAGCGGCGGAGCCGCGGTCGACAGTCGACAGTTGAGGGTCGAGAGCAGGCCTCACGACCCGCCGGCCGGTTGCTGCGGTGCACTACAAATCCTCCCGCCCCGAGAAGCTTTCGAGCGGTAGTAGTTCAGGGGGGAACCATGAGCACGTACTCGTCTGGAGCGGGTCTGCGCGGCGTCCGCGCTGCGGCGGTTCTCGCAGCGATCGCAGTGGGGTGTTCGCCGAGCGCGGGGTCCCCGCCCGGCGTCCCCATGGACCAGTTCGCCGCCGAGTACCTGAAGGCCCTCTGCGCTCGCTACCTTCGCTGCGGCGCGGTGCACTCCGAGGCGGCGTGCCTCGCGAGCTTTGAGGCTTCGACTCCGAGCGACCCCGTGTCTCTCGGAATCTACGAGGCCTCGTTGATGGCGGGGCGCATCCGCTACGACCCCATCCGCGCGCGTCGCTGTCTCGACAGCGCTGCGTCGCTCCCGTGTTCGTCCCTGTTCAACGTGGACTACCAGAGCGAGGACTGTCGGCTGTTCTTCGAGGGACAGGTGCCCGTGGGAGGGGAGTGCTCCTTGGGGGAGTGCGTGCCCGCGGCGTATTGCACCCTCGATAGTGGGCAGGCGCCCTGCCCGGCGACGTGCAAGCCCCGCGTCGCCGAGGGCAGGGCGGCGACGAACGCCAGCGAGTGCGCGCCGTCGCTGGTCCTCATCGAAGGCAAGTGCGCCAAGCCGAGAGGTCTCGGCGAGCCGTGCTCGAGCATCCTCGACTGCAATCTGGCGCAGGCCTATTGCGGCAGCGACGGGACCTGCCGCCCGTGGATGACGGAGGGGCAGTCCTGCTCACCGAGCGCGGAGTGCTCCAGCTTCTTCAACTGCGTGAACGGTAGCTGCGTCCCACGGGGCAACGTGGGGGAGGCGTGTGACACCCAGGCGAGCTGCAAGCTCGACCTGTTCTGCGACACCAGGGCGCCGACTGCGACGTGCCGGGAGCAGTTGGGCGTGGGCGAGGCGTGCGTTGACCCCCAATGGTGCAAGCCCTCGCTCTCGTGTGAGGGGTTGAGCCGGCGCTGCGCCAGGCCCGCAGCGCCCGGCCAGAGCTGCGAGATCCTCGAGTGCGATGCCGCTGGCTTCTGTGACCGGACGACGAGCATCTGCAAGGCACGTCTAGAGCCGGGCCAGCCCTGCACGCAGAGCGACTCGTGTGTCTGGCCGGCGTACTGCTCCGGCGGGGTCTGCAAGCGGACCGAGATCCGCTGCACGGCGCCGACGGGGACCTGCCAGAAGGTGGTCTGCACACCCGCTTGCTCGCACGAAGAGTTCTGCGAGCAGGCGTCGCTGCAGTGCGTCGACTTCAAGGAGTGCAGCCCAGCCTGCAAGCAGGACGCGACCGAGTACTGCGACCCGACCCGCGGGGCGTGCGTGAAGGTCTGCCAGCCACCGTGCGACTACTCCCGGGAGAGCTGCGTGGACGGGGTCTGCACCGTCCTGGCCTCCTGGGTCTGCAGTCCTTTGTGCAATCCCAGCCAGGTCTGTCTGGACGGCGCCTGCCGACCGGCGCCCATCTGCCTCCCGCGCTGTGAGCCCAGCAAGGGCGAGGCCTGTGTCCCCAGCTGTCCCAACCCCTGCGGCGCGGTGTGCTGTGCTCCCGACCAGCGTTGCGAGGACGGAGCCTGCCAGGGAGGCGCGCGGTGCAGCACCTCGAACCCCACTGGCTTGTGCCCACAGGGCCAGGCCTGTGTCAGCGGCGCGTGTGCGTCCGCACCCTGCGGCCCGGTGAGCTGTGCGGCGGGGTGCTGCCAGAGTGGGGTCTGCAGGTCGGGAACCACCAGCGACGCATGCGGCCAGGCGGGCGAGGCCTGCGCTGACTGTGCCGGGAGGGGCTGCGGGGGC
>CAZAIE010000145.1:0-6433 GCA_964485035.1 uncultured Myxococcaceae bacterium
CGCGCGCAGAACACCGCGTCGGTCTCGGGGGTGCAAACGCCGGCGTCGGAGATGGGCCGACAGCCGGCCGAGACCGTGTCAGGGACGCAGGTCCTGGCACTGGCCGCAGGACGCGGAGTCCTGACACGGGACGGCGACGGGTTGGGTACAGCCCGCGACGAGCAGGGCAAGGATGGAAAGCCGCTTCATTGGGTTCCTCGGAGTGACGTCGGGGTCGAGTCCCCGGTCCTCTCCCTGACGACCTCCCGGCCGGAAGTAACCACCTGTTCCTCGAACCTCCCGGATTCTGTGGAGGAATTTCTGCTCAACTTCCCCCGGGATGCATGCGGCAAGGTGGGGTGGTGGGGCGCCCGAGTCTGGCACCGCGCCGGGGCACCCGAGTCTGGCACCGCGCCGGGGCACCCGAGTCTGGCACCGCGCCGGGGCTTCCGAGTCTGGCACCGCGCCGGGGCTTCCGAGTCTGGCACCGCGCCGGGGCCCCGAGTCGGACTGGGTGGACCTGGTGGACGGGCTCTGCAAACTGTTGAACTCACGATGCTTTCTGGGATGGCCCCAGGTCCTCCAAATAGCCCAATGATTTCGAGGCATCGTCTCATCTAATTGAAATCACTTGGCTTTCCACAGGTCCCGGCACTCTCCTTCCCCCGTCTGCCCGCACCTCCACCCACACGAACCTCGCAGGACTGACGGGAGCCGAGTATCTTCCCGGGCCTTCGCGCCCCCGGGGGGTGGAGTTCCCGAATCTGATGGCCGACCTGCTCGCCAACCACGTCTTCGTCCTCTTCCTGATCATCGCGGCTGGGAAGCTCCTCGAGCAGATCCGCATCAAGAGCTTCTCCTTGGGCATCGTCTCGATCTTCCTGATCGCCGCGGTGTTCGGCCACTACGGGTACGTCCTCCCGCGCGACTTCCAGGTCTTCGGGCTCGCGGTCTTCGTCTACTGCGTGGGCATCGAGGCCGGGCCACAGTTCTTCTCGGTGCTGGCGCGCAAGAGCCGGCGCTGGGTCGTGGTCCCGGTGCTGCACTTCCTGGTGGCGATGGTGGCCACCGTTTCGCTCGCCTGGCTCCTCCGCGACAGATTCCCGGCCGAGACCTTCGTGGGGCTGCACTCGGGGGCGCTCATCTCCACTCCGGCGATGGCCTCGGTGGTCGCCAAGGCGCCGCAGGCGGGCGCGCTCAGCGCCGCGTTCGGCCTGCTCTACCCCGTCGCCTTCTTGGGCAACACCTACCTCATCCCCTACCTCCCCAAGCTCTTCCGCCAGGACGTGGCGAAGCTGGTCGAGGAGGCCAGGGTGCAACTGCTGCAGCAGACCCCGGCGCGCATCTTCCGCTTCTTCCGCGTCTCCAACCCCAACCTCGTGGGCCAGAACTTCGGCGCGCTCAGCCGGCTCAACCTCCCCGAGGTGGTCTTCTCCCGGTACATCGAGGGCGGGGCGAGCACGCTCGCGCGCGACGACCTGCGCCTCTCCGAGGGCGGCTACGTGGCCGCGGTGGGCCGCGCCGAGGAGATGAAGGCGCTCGAGCTGCTCATCGGCCCCGAGGGCACCCCGACCATCGACCACTCCGACCCGCTGGTGACCAACCGCGTGCTGGTCTCGCGCCGGGACATCGCCGGCAAGACGCTGGGCGAGCTGGACCTCAACGAGCGCTACGACGTGCGCGTCACCCGCATCATCCGCGGCGGCGTGGAGCTTTCCCCGGAGCCCGAGCGGCAGATCGTCCTGGGCGACAAGCTGGTCGCGGTGGGGACGCAGGAGTCCTTCCGCCAGCTCACCGCCTTCGTGGGCGACGACGTCGAGGAGATCTTCAAGACCCAGTTCGCGCCGGTCTCCATCGGCATCGTGCTGGGAATGCTGGCCGGCACCCTGCCGCTCCCCGGGCTGGGCACCACGCTGGGCATCACCGGGGGCATCCTGCTGGTCTCGATGTACCTGGGCCACCGGGTCAAGTTCCTGAACGTCCTCTGGCAGATCCCCCAGCAGACCAACGGCTTCCTGAAGCAGCTCTCGCTCTACATCTTCTTCGCCGCCGCGGGGACCTACTCGGGCAAGGATCTGGTGGAGCTGTTCACCACCTCGGGGGCGGCGTCGTTGCTCGGCGCCGGGCTGGTCATCGCCTTCGTGCCGGTGCTGCTCACCTACGCCGTCTCCACGCTGCTCCTGCGCAAGAACCCGCTGGACGTGGTCGGCCTGCTCGCCGGCGACCTCAACACCACCTCCATCCTCATCAACGCGAACGACGTGCTGCGCACCGAGATCCCCAACCTCTCGTTCGCCTTCGCCTACCCCTTCGGCCTCATCCTGGCGCTCGCCTCGACCGAGCTGGCGTACGTGCTGCTCGGCCTGGGACGCTGACGCCAGGGCGGCAAGCGGCAGCACAGGCTCGGAAGGGAGAGAGTCTGTCCACTCGCGCATCGCGGGACCGTGCTCTCGACGGAGAAGGTGGAGTCGAGTCGAACCACCCTCGACGCGAACGCCCCGGGCTGCGGAGAGGGCGACGGCAGCGACGCGGGGACCTCCGGTTCGATCGATGCGGGGACGTCGGCCGTGCCGATGCCCAGCAGCGGCGGGTGCAGCGCCGCGACCGGAGCGATCTCCCTGCTCGGCCTGATCGCCGCGCTGCCCGTGCTCTCCTGCCGCTGGCGGCCCTGAGCGTCGACTGTCGTCCCCCGCGCCGGAGCGCCCGGAGTCCCTCCAGCAGCTCACCCACCTCGGCGCCCCGTCGCTTCGCCCGTCGGGCGGCTGCCGTCGCCCGCTCGAGCACGGTCCTTCCGCCGGCGCCCAGGCCCAACAGGGCAAGCCCGGCCTGCGCGAGCGCGAGCTGCGACTGCGCGTCCGGGGCCTCCCGCGCGGCGTCGAGGGCTGCCTCCCAGCGACGGCGAGCGGCCTGGACCCTGCGCAGCGCCTTGCGGCACGCGGTGCAGCGAGTGGCCGTGGAGTCGATGTGGAAGCCCAGGGTCTCGAGCCAGTGCTTCTGCTCCAGCGCGCTGAAGACGAAGGAGTCCCCGCAGCCGCGGCAGCGGCGCTCGAGCGGCCCGAAGGCGACCTCTGGACCGCCCATCCCGAAGCGCTGGCGGGACGCGTCTCCCCAGGCGAAGCCGGCCGGCAGAGGCTCGCCGGGTCTCGGGTGCCAGGTCCCGTCGGCGGCCCGCTCGGCCTCGAAGGTGGCCACCACGCTCCAGGCCGAGTCCGGCCCGCCGCGGTAGCGCAGGCACCGGGGATCGAGGTCTTGGCCCCACTCGAGGGCCACGGCTCCGCGTTGGGGGTGGAAGTGGAGCCGCAGGCGGGTGAACGGCGCTTCGGGGTGGGGGCGTGCGCCCATGTCCGGCTCCGGCTTCGCTTGGGGCCTCGCTGGCCCGCGGCGTTGACGGGTGCCATTCTCGCTGCCCCGAACCCTTCCTGGGAGCCGTCATGTCGCTCTGCCTCCTCGCCACGCTCGCCCTGGGCGCCGCGGCCGCCGCTCCGACTCCGGACCTCCCGGTCCGTGAGGTGACCGTCTTCAGCGACCGGGCCCGCGTGGTCCGCCGCGGCACGGTGACGCTCGGCGCCGAGACCCGCGTCCGCCTGCCCACGCTCCCGCCCACGCTGGACCCCGCCTCGGTCCGGCTGGAGGCGAAGCCGGGCACGGTGCGCCGGGTCGAGGTGCGGCGCGCGGAGCAGGGCGAGCTGCCCCGCACCGAGGCCGACCGGCTCGCCGAGGAGCTGGAGCGCGCCCAGGACGCCGAGCGCGAGCTGACCGACCGCATCGCCATCCTCGAGGCCGAGGCCCAGCTGCTCCGTGGGGTTCGACTCGAGGCCCCGCCCGCCGACCCCAAGGCTTTGCCGGCCCTCTTCGACCCGGCCGGCTGGAAGGCGGGCCTCGCGTTCCTCGACACCCGCGCGCAGGCGGTGGACGAGGCGCTGCGCGGGCTGAAGGCCCAGCTCCACGCCCAGGAGAAGAAGACCGCCCCGCTCTCGGAGAGCGCGGCGCGGCGCTTCTCCGCAGACCCGTCGCGGCTGGGCTGGGTCGCCGAGGCGGTGGTGGACGCCCGCGGTCCGGTGGAGCTGACGCTGGGCTACGTCGCCGCGGGCGCGCGCTGGTACCCGACCTACGACGTGCGGCTCGAGCCGGGTGCGGCCGAGGTGCAGCTCGACTTCGCGGGGCTGGTCTCGCAGGAGACGGGCGAGGACTGGCTGGACGCCCGCCTGGAGCTCTCCACCGCGGTCCCGAGCGCCTCGGTCGAGATCCCGCAGCTGCGCTCCTGGCGCATCGGGGAGCGGCGGCAGTTCGTCCCGACGTCGGTCGCCCGTGCGCCGGGCCCCGACTCCGGCGCCGCGGACGGCAAGCAGGGCATGGACGGGAAGGATGCTGGGGTCATCCACCTCGGCGTCGGCACCCAGAAGGTCATCAACGTCCCGGGCATCGCGCGCGTCGCCATCGGCGACCCGGGCGTCACCGACGTGAAGCCGCTGGGCTCGACGCAGCTCCTCCTGGTGGGCACGGCCGAGGGACGGTCGGTGCTCAAGGTCTGGAAGTCCGACGGCACGCTGCTCAGCTACCGCCTGCAGGTGCGCAAGAAGGACCCGAACGAGTCGATCATGGAGCTGCAGAAGCTCCTCGACGACTGCGAGGGCGTGAAGGTGAAGATGGTCGGCGACCGCATCTTCGTCGACGGCCGCACCTACAACGACGACGACCGCGAGCGGATCGCCAAGGTCGTCGCGCTGTACCCCTCGGTGGTCGACCTGACCAAGCCCGCGTCCCCGCCCAGCGAGGCGGACGCCAAGGTGATCGACCTTGTGCCGATGAACCGGCCCGGCGGGGCGGAGAAGCCGGCGGCGCCGCCGAGGCGGGTGGTGGCCCTCGGCGTTCCTGCGGGCTGGGCGCCCAGCTTCGCGAGCGGCCTGCCTGCTGCTGTCGCGGGCGGCTACGACTTCGTCTACCCGTCTGCGCGGCCCGAGACGGTGCGCTCCGGGGTCGAGGCGCGGCGGGTGGTGCTCCATGCGGCGCGGCTGCCAGCGGCGGTGCGGCTGTCGGTGGTCCCCGGGCTCTCGCTGGAGGCGTTCCGGGTCGCCGAGCTGACCAACACCTCGGACAAGCCGCTCTTGCAGGGGAAGGCCAACCTCTTCGTCGGCGCGGACCTGCAGGGCCAGGCGGTCATCGAGACCACCGCGGTGGGGCAGGGGCTGGTGCTCCCGCTGGGCATGGACGAGGCGGTGCAGGTGCGCCGCCGGGTCGAGGTGGTGACCCGCGAGGTGGGCGTCTTCTCCAAGGAGGACGTGACCAACTACCAGGTGGAGATCGAGCTGCTGAACCAGCGCCCCACCGCGCTCGCCGCGCAGGTCCAGGACCAGCTGCCGCTGCAGGGCGACGCCACGGTGCAGGTGGCGCTGGAGAGCGTGCAGCCGGCGGCGACGCCGACGAAGGAGGAGGGCCGGCTGGAGTGGCGGCTGAAGCTCGAACCCGGGGTGAAGCAGGTGGTCCGCTTCGCCTACACCGTCACGCGCCCGCGCGGCGCCCAGCTCCGCCAGTGGTGAGGAGACCCGCCATGAACAAGACCTTCGCGACCCTCCTGGCCACGCTGCTCCCGCTTCCCGTGCTCGCCGCGGCCCCGCCGCCGGTGACCCGGGTGGTGCTCTACCCGGACCGCGCGCTGCTCGCCCGGGCGCTGGACGCGCCGTGCTCCGAGAAGCCCTCGACGGTGGTCTTCCGCGGGCTCCCGGAGGACCTGGACGCGACGACTCTTCAGGCGTCGGCGCGTGGCCCCGGCGCCCGAGTCGACGGTGTGAGCCTCCTGCCCCAGCGTGGGCCCGAGGCGCACCTCGCCCAGATCCAGGAGCTGGACCAGAAGCTCGAGGCGCTGGAGCAGCGCCAGGCGGAGGAGACGCGGGCCAGCGAGCGGGCAGCCACGGCGCGGACGCAGGCCGAGGCGCTGCGGGCGACGCTCCCCGGGGTCCTGGCGCGCGAGCTGGTGGGCGAGCGGCGGTCGAACGCCGTCGCGTGGGGGGCGGGGCTCGACGTGGTGCGTGCGGCGCTCGAGGACGCCAGCGCCCGGGAGCGCGCCGCGGCGATCCGCCTGCGCTCGCTGGAGCGAGAGGCGACGGAGCTGCACGAGAAGCGGCAGGCGCTGTCCCAGGGCGACGGCCGTCGCTCGACGGAGGTGGAGGTGGTGCTCCGCTGCACCGCCAAGGGCTCGGCGCGGGTGGAGCTCGGGTACCTCGCTCCGGGCGCGAGGTGGGCCCCGGTCTACGAGGCCCGGATGAACGACGCCCGGGATGCGCTGGAGCTGCGCGTCCTGGCCGAGGTGGAGCAGGCGACCGGCGAGGCGTGGAAGGGGGTGGAGCTGACGCTCTCGACGGCCACCAGCCGGCGCGACGTGAAGCCGCCCGAGCTGCAGCCGCTGCGGCTGGGCTCGCAGGCGCAGCCCCCGGCCCCAAAGATCCTGGTGCGCCGG
>CAZAIE010000145.1:6443-10739 GCA_964485035.1 uncultured Myxococcaceae bacterium
GCGATCCCAGACGCGGCGGCGTCGGTGCAGGCGGCCGAGCAGGGGCTGTCGGTGCAGCTCAAGGTGCCGGGTCGGGTGGATCTGGCGGGAGACGGGCGGCCGACGCGCCTGGAGATCGAGACGCTGCGGCTGCCGGCGACGGTCTCGCTGGTGAGCGTGCCCAAGCTGGGACCATGGGCGTACCGGCAGGTCGAGGCGGTGAACCAGGCCCGCTACCCGCTGCTGCCCGGCCGGGTGGACCTGTTCTCCGGCGGGAGCTTCCAGGGTTCGACGAAGCTGCCCGCGGTGGCGCAGCGCGACGCGGTGCGGCTCTCGTTCGGCGTGGACGAGTCGGTGAAGGTCCGCCGGGTGACGCTGGAGGAGGAGCGGCGCGACCCCGGCTTCCTGGGGAGCACGCGGCGGCTGTTGTACGGCTACAGGGTGGAGCTGGCCAACTTCGCGTCCAAGCCGGTGGAGCTACGGGTCCAGGAACACGTGCCGGTCTCGGAGATCGACGACGTGAAGGTGACGGTCGACGAGCGCACCACCGCCGGCTACGAGGCCCGGGACGGCATCCTCACCTGGAAGGTGGCGCTCGCGCCGAAGGAGCAGCGCAGCCTGGAGCTTCGCTTCGCCGTGGCGGTGCCCGCCAAGTACGACTCCGGGGGGCTGTAGCCGGGCGCCGAGGCGGGATGAATTACTTACTTCCGCTTAAGTAACTGCTGCAGTTCCGCAGAGGGCCGTCAGTGGGGGCTCGGAGCGGGCAGGCCCCCTGCCGTGGGAAGGACCCTGCAGGTCTTGGGAGTGCCGCCCCAGACCACTGCCTCCCTTCCAGGTCCTCGGGGAGGGACTCGACCCGGGCGCGGCCAGTGAAGGGCCGCGCCCGAGCGAGGTCGTTCAGCGCTCCGAGACCCGGCTCAGCTCCTCGAAACCGGGGAGGCTGGAGAGGTCGGGCATCACCACGATCTCGATGCGGCGGTTCGAGCTGCGGCCCTCGGGGGTGTCGTTGGGCTTGGCGGGCTTGGCGTCGCCGTAGCTGGCGGCGCTGATGCGCTCTGCGGGCAGCCCCGCGTCCATCATGGTCTTCACCACGGTGATGGCGCGGGCCGAGCCCAGCTCCCAGTTGGTGGGGAAGGCGCCGCCCTTGCTGGGGATGTTGTCGGTGTGGCCCTCGACCTGGAACTTGCGGTCGGGGATCTCGGTGAGGAGCTGGCCGACCTCGGCGATGGCGGCCTTGCCGTCCTTGGAGAGGGTGGCGGAGCCGGAGGCGAACAGCACGTCGGAGGCCAGCTCCACCACCATGCGGCCGTCGGCCATCTTCACGCGGAGCTTGCCCGCGTCGATGAGGGCCTTGAAGCGGCCGAGCAGGCTCTTGAACTCGTTGATGCGGGCGTCGGCCTCGGCCTTGCGCTTGGCCAGGTCGGTGAAGGCGGTGCGCATGGCCTCGATGTTCGCCTGCAGCCGGGTCTTCTCGTCGAGCGCCGCGTTCTTGTCAGCGTCGAGTGCCTCCTTCACCTTGTAGAGCTCGTTGAGGTCGCTCTCGAGCTTGGCGATGCGTTCGCCCAGCTGCTTGCTCTTGGCCTTGAGCTCGTCGAGCTGGGAGTCGCGCTGGGCGAGCGTGGCCTTCTGGTCGTCGAAGTCCTTCTGGAGCGCGTCGTAGGTGGACTGCAGCACACAACCCGGGAGCAGCACGGACACCACTGCGGCGCAGAGTACGTTCTTCACGAAACCCTCCTTGTGGTCGGTCGGGAGTTGCACGCGGGAGCTTGCCTCCCGCACCGGCTTTGCACAACGGCCAAGGCTGGCTCGGCGGGGATCCACACTCCAGGTGCGGCGAGCTTGTCGGGCGACCCCGCGGGTGGGTAGGGTCTGGGTCACCTTGGCGCTCGGCGACAGGCTCCAGCTCGCGCGGCTGATCCTCGAATTGCTGCGGCCCGGTGCGCCCGGCCGCCCGGACCCGGGCCTACGCGAGGAGCGGGGGGAGGCGCAGGGTGCGCGCTACGACCTCTATGCGCCGCGCGGGGCGCCGCGCTCCTCGTTGGTGGTGCTCCACGGAGGCGACCGCGCCGGGTGGCAGAACCCGCGCCTCACTGGCCTTGCCCGGGCGCTCGCGCGCTGTGGGGTCGCCTGCCTCGTGCCCGAGCTCGACGGCCTTGCGCGGGGTGCTCTCGACCCGGCGGACCTCGACGCCATCGCCGCCGTCGGGGCCAGGGCGGAGTTGCGCCCGGGGCTCCTGGGGTTCGGTTTCGGCGCGGGCTACGCGCTGACCGCCGCGTGCCGGGAGGACCTGGGGCCACGGGTGCGGTTCGTGGTCGGGGTGGGGGCCTTCCACGACCTGGGCGGCCTGCTCGACGGTTACCTTGAGTGGCAGCGGACGGCGCCGGGGACGGCCGCGGAGTGGGACGACGCCATCTACGTCCGGGCGCTCGTGGCATGGTGGTTCCGCGAGGAGCTCGGGCTGGCTCCGGAGTTGGTCCGGGCGCTCGACCGGCTGCTGACCCGCTTCTGCGAGGAGGCGACCGCCGCCGAGAAGCGCGCCTTCTTCGACGCCCACCTGGCTGGACTCGACGTCTTCGGGATCGCGGCCCGGACGGCGGACCGGGCGCGACTGGCGCGGCTCTCGCCGAAGGGTCGGGTGGGGGCGCTGCGCCTCCCGGTGACGCTGGTCCACGACCGCTATGACGCGCTGGTGCCGCTGCGCGAGGCAGAGCGGCTGGCAGCGGAGCTCCCCGGCCACCCGGCACCGGTGGTGACCGGCCTCTTGGCGCACCCCACGCCGGCGCAGGCGCTCGACCTGGCCGCGCTGGGGCGGCTCACCCGCGCGCTCTCGCCCCTGGTCAGCGCCTCCTGAGGGCGGAAGGAAGCCCACGAGTCGCCGGGCCAGAGCCAGACGAGGAGACCGCGGTGGAAACCGCGCTCCTGCGCGATGCTGCGATGCTGCCCGCCCGAGTAGGCCGCTTGACTACACCGGCCGCTCTTCTGCATCCTGCACCTCGTGCTGCCCGCGTTCGCCAAGAGCCTCACTACGACGACTACCCGCTCCGGCGGGGACGTCATCGTGTGAGCTCGAGGCAGACCAGACACACGATCGAACGCCCCGCCGGGATCACCGGTCGGGGCGTCTGCATGTCTGGGCTCCGACCGTCCCGGCTTCACCCGAAGCGGAGATGGACCTCATGGAACCCAGAAGCGACAGCAACCCCCACGACCCCAACGACCACGCCCTCGACCACCGCCAGCTAGGCCAGCGCCAGGACCTCTTCCACCTCCAGGACGAGGCCCCCGGCGCAGTGTTCTGGCACCCGCGCGGCTGGACCCTCCTGCGCCTGCTCGAGCAGCGGGTGCGCGCCCTGATGGAGCGCGAGGGCTTCCAGGAAGTGCGGACCCCGCAGCTGCTCTCGGCGCCGGTCTGGCAGGCCAGCGGCCACCTCGAGCACTTCTCGGACGGCCTCTTCAAGTTCGAGGACCAGGGTCGCCTCTACGCCCTGAAGCCCACCAGCTGCCCGGCGCACATCCAGCTCGCCCTGCGCGCGGCGCTCTCCTACCGCGACCTGCCGTACCGGCTCGGGGAGTTCGGGCTGGTGCACCGCAACGAGCCCAGCGGCGCGGTGCAGGGCCTCTTCCGCCTGCGCCAGTTCACCCAGGACGACGGCCACATCTTCTGCAGCGAGGACCAGATGCAGGCCGAGGTCGCCGGCTTCTGCCGCTCGCTCCGGGCGTTCTACGGCGAGTTCGGGTTCCCCGACGTCGCGGTCGGCTTCTCCACCCGGCCACCCGCGCGCGTCGGCTCGGACGAGGTCTGGGACCGGGCCGAGCACGCGCTGTCCGAGGCGGCGCGGCACGAAGGGATCGCGCTCTCGCTGCAGCCGGGCCAGGGCGCGTTCTACGGGCCGAAACTGGAGTTCTACCTGAAGGACCGGCTTGGCCGGGACTGGCAGTGCGGGACCATCCAGCTCGACCTGGCAATGCCCGCGCGCTTCGGCCTGGAGTACGTCGAGGCGGGCGGCGAGAAGCGACCCCCGGTGCTGCTCCACCGCGCGGTCTTCGGGAGCCTGGAGCGCTTCCTGGGCATCCTGCTCGAGCACCACGGCGGTGCGCTGCCGGCCTGGCTCTCACCGGAACAGGTGGTCGTCGCGCCGCTCGGCGAGTCGCTCGCTGCCTACGCGACCGAGGTCTCCGCGAGGCTGCGGGCGAGCGGGCTGCGCGTCCGCGTGGACGCACGGCCCGAGTCCGTGGGCCGCAAGGTCCGCGACGCCCACGCCCTGGCCGTGCCACTGGTCGCGGTGCTGGGAGCCCGTGAGCAGGAGCGGCGGTCGC
>CAZAIE010000146.1:0-10712 GCA_964485035.1 uncultured Myxococcaceae bacterium
GTACGGCAGCGCGGCGACGCAGACGGGGAAGGACACGCCCGGAAGCGAGAGCTCGACGAAGGAGGGGGCGCTGGCGACGCGGCGGGCGAGCCCGGGGGCGTGGGTCTCGGGAATCGGGAGAACGTCCGAGGGGAGCCCGAGGATGGAGATGCCCAGCCGCGAGGCCAGCGGGCTGGGGGCTACGAGGCGCTCGGGGCTGTCGTGGTTGCCGGCGAGGACCACGATGCCGCGGCGGCCGCCTGCGGACATCTCTTCCATGGCGTCGAAGAAGAGCTGCTCGGCGCTCCCGGAGGGGTTGCCGCTGTCGAAGACGTCGCCGGCGACGAGCAGCAGGTCCACGCGCTCGCGCTCGAGCAGCGCGGCGATCTCGCGGAGGACGGCCCGGTGCTCGTCGTCGCGGGGGCGGCCCTCGAGGGTGCGGCCGAGGTGCCAGTCGGAGGTGTGCAGGATGCGCATCGGGAGAGACTGCTATCACACGGGACGGACATGGGACCGACATGGACCCGGGTGGTGCGGGTGGACGTGGACTGGGTGGAGTGGACTGGGTCGACTGGGTGGACTTGAGTTCCGGATGGCGCCGCTGACACCCGCGGGCTACAGCCGCTCATCAACGTTTCTTCGAAATAGCTCTTGGTTCTTGTTTTTACTGAGTCAGACCTTCAAAATATCGTTTCAGAATCGTTTCAGGGTTCCATGGCCCACGCCTCCCAGTTGCTCGACCTGCTCCGCACTGGCCCCGTCCTCGCTGGACAGGTCTTGGAACGATTGGGCTGCAGCCGTCCGACGCTCTCGCGGCTGGCGCGCTCCTCCCCTGCCGTGGTCCGCATCGGCCGGGCCCGCGCCACGCGCTACGCGCTCACCCGCGAGGTCCGCGCCCTGGGCTCGCGGTGGCCCGTCTTCCGCATCGGTCCCACGGGCCGCCCTTCCCAGTTGGGCACGCTGCACGCCCTGGAGCCACGCGCCTTCTGGTTCGAGACCCCGGACCGCCTGCCGTGGATGGTCGGCGACTTCGCAGACGGCCTCTTCCCCGACCTCCCGTGGTTCCTCGAGGACCTGAGACCGCAGGGCTTCTTGGGCCGCGCCTTCGCCCGACGCCACGCCCCGAGCCTCGGACTGTCCCCCGACCCGAGGCTCTGGAGTGCGGCGGGCGTCCTCGTGACCCTGCTCCTCTTCGGAGACGACCTCCCGGGCGATCTGGTGGTCGGCGAGGAGGCGCTGGCCAGGGCACAGCTAAGCCGGCCCGCCGCCACCGTCTCGCGAGCGGACTGTGCGACCCGATACTCCGAGCTTGCTGCCACTGCGCTCCTGGGCGAGACCGCCGGCTCGTCCGCGGCAGGGGAGCAGCAGAAGTTCACCGCGACGCTCGAGGACCAGGGGCGGCTCCTCCACGTCCTGGTGAAGTTCTCGCCCCGGCTCGACACCCCCGGAGGCGTGCGCTGGGCGGACCTGCTCGTCGCCGAACACCTCGCCGAGGCGTTGCTCACCCTGCGCGGACACCCGTCGTCCGAGACCCGCATCGTCGATGGAACGGACCGCCGCTTCCTCGAGGTCGTCCGGTTCGATCGGGAGGGCGCAAGCGGACGGCGCGGCTTCGTGAGCCTCTTCGCTCTCGACGCGGCCCACTACGGCAAGCTCGACACCTGGGCCGCCGCCGCCGACCGCCTGGAGCGTGACGGCTGGCTCGCACCGGACGAGGCACGGCGACTGCGGCTGCTCTGGTGGTTCGGCCGGCTCATCGGCAATGCCGACATGCACTTCGGGAACGTGAGCCTCACGCTCGACCGCCCCTGCCGCCTCGCTCCGACCTACGACATGCTCCCCATGCTCTACCGGCCGGAACCCGGCGGAGAGCTGGTCGCCCGAGCGCTCGAGCCTGCCCTGCCGCCCCCGGCTCACCTCGAGGTCTGGCAGGAGGCCGCTGGGCTCGCGGTGCAGCTCTGGGAGGAGGTCGCCCAGGATGCGCGCGTGTCGGCGCCGTTTCGGGAAGAGGCGGGACGAAACGCCACCCGGGTCCGGTCCGCACTCGCGCGAGCTTGAGTCCCGCGACGGGCGCCCTACCCACCCACCATGCACGACACCGCGAGGCCGCCGTTCCGGGTGTGGAACCCCTCGGATAGCGCGAGCCTGGTCGCGCGCGTGAGCTCGGGACGCGGACTGAGCAGCGCCACCCGCCACCGCGGCAGCCGCTCGCGCACGATGGCGCCAAGCTCGGCGTACACGCGCTCGGCTTCGCCCTTCCCTCCGATGCGCACACCGTACGGCGGATTGGTCACGAGCGTGCCCTCGGGCGCAGGCGCGGCCAGCTTCGCGACCGGCTGCACCTCGAACTGCAGGTCGGCGAGCACTCCCGCACGCTCGGCGTTGGCCCGCGCCGCGGCGATCGCCCCCGCGTTTCGATCCGACGCCAGGATCGGCACGGAGCACTTCGGCAGGACCTGCGACGCAGCCTGATCGCGCAGCGCCTGCATCCGCGCCGCGTCGAAGCCCCGCCAGCGCTCGAAGGCGAAGCTGCGGTGCGCCCCCGGGGCGATGCGCCGCGCCAGCAGCGCCGCCTCGATGGGGATGGTGCCCGAGCCGCACATGGCGTCGACCAGCGCGGTCTCGCCCTTCCAGCCGCTCGCGAGGAGCATGGCCGCGGCGAGGGTCTCGCGCAGCGGCGCCTGGGTGACGGCCTGGCGGTACCCGCGCCGGTGCAGCAGCGCCCCCGAGCTGTCGACGCTCAGCGTGCACTGGTCGTGCAGGAAGCGCACGAACACCCGGGCCGGCGCCTCGTCGGTCTCGTCCTCGTCGTCCGCGCCCTTCACCCGCGTCGTGCCGAGCGGTCCGATGCGGCGGGTGATGGCCTCGAGCACGCGCTCGGCCACTGCCGCGGAGTGGTAGAGCTTCGACTTGCGGCAGGTGACGTTGACCGCGACCGGCTCCCCCGGCCGCAGATACTGGTCGAAGGCCACCTTCCCGGCATGACGCTCGAGCTCGTAGAAGGCCTTCGCCTTGAAGTCGGCGATGCGCACCAGCACCCGGCTCGCGGTGCGCAGCCACAGGTTCGCCTTCATCAGCAGCTCGAACGAGCCGCCGAAGCCGACCCCACCCGCGTCCTCCTCGAGGGTCTTCACTCCGAGCGCGCGAAGCTCCGCGGCGACGAACGGCTCGAGCCCGGGGGCGGTCGCGGCGAAGAACGGGAGCGATGTCGGGGCGGCCATGCGTTCTCCCTGGGCGGAATGCCAAGCGCGCAGCCTAGGCAGGCTGGGGTGGAAAGCAAGGACGGCGTCCCAACAGAGCCCGCAAGTCGGAATGGCGCGCCCGCCCGGCTGTTGACCCGCCAGCACGCCGTCCCGACTCCCGAGGCACCATGGCCCAGATCTCGTGCAACGCCGCCGCCGTCATCACCACCGAGACCGGAACCTACCCGGGCGTCTGCAGGGAACTCTCGCTCGACGGCACCTACGTCCGCTGCGAGGCGCAGCCGACCAGCGACTCCGTCTCCCTCATCGTCTGTCTGCCCTCGCTCGGGCCCATCGAGCTGAGCGGCAAGGTCCACGAGCGCCGCTCCGACGGCTGCCTCATCCGCTTCACCAACCTCGCGAGCGCGGCCTCGCTGGCCATCTGCACCTTCATGGGGACGGTGGGGTCGGTCTGGTAGCCCTGCCTCGACAGGCGGACCAGGCCGTACTATCCGGCCCATGCGCGTCTTCGCCCTGTGTCTGCTGTCCGCGCTGTGCGGATGCCTCACCGCTGGTCGCACGCCCACTTCGGGAGACCGGGGGCTGACGGTCGCGGAGCTGGAGCGTCTCGGCACCCGAGCCGGCGAGTACCTGGTGGACGGCTACCTCGTCAGCCTCGAGCTCTGCCCGCCCTGCCCCAAGGACGCGGCCTGCGAGCCCTGCCGCGACAACAACCTCGCCATCTCCGACGACCCGACGCTGCTCGAGGGGTACGCGACCCCGGGCCGCGGCCGCGTGCTGCTCGATCCGGTCGGTGGGGCCTATGTCCTGGGCCGCCGGTATCGGTGGATGGTGGTCATCCCCAAGCACGCGCCGCTCAGTGGGTTCCCGCCGCGCATCGGTTACGCGCAGGTGGTGCCGCTCGCCGAGCCGCCCGTCGAACCTGCTCCAGGCGGCCCGAATCCCTGAGCTGTGGTCGGTGACGCGAAGCCAGCATGGGCCGTCCCTCAGTCTGGGGCCGGCCGACGCTGGCGCAGGAAGTCGACGAACACCCGCAGCTTCGCTGGGAGCTGGTGCCTGCTCGGGTAGTAGAGGTGGAGACCCGGAAACGGGAGGCAGAACCGGTCGAGGACGGACACCAGGCGACCGGACTCCAGCTCGCCCCGAACCTGCTCGCGCAGCACGCAGGCAAGGCCAGCCCCGTCGAGCGCCGCGCGGATCATGAGCGCGGTGTCGTTCACCACGACCCTCCCCTTCACCTCGACCGAGAAGCTGCGGCCCCGCTCGTCGAACTCCCAGGCATACAGGTCCCCCGCCGGCGCCTGCCGGAACCGGATGCACTCGTGGCCCAAGAGATCGCGCGGGTGCTTGGGCCGCGGGTGCGCCTGGAAGTAGGCGGGACTCCCCACCACCGCGAGGCGGAGGCTGCCGCCCAGGCGGACTCCGACCATGCCGCCCTCGATGCTCTCGCGGAGGCGGATGCCGGCATCGAACCCCGCGGCGACGATGTCGCAGCCCGTGTCGTCCACCGTCACGTCGACCGAGAGCGACGGATGCAAGCGCACGAACTCGGCCAGCAGCGGCTCCAGGACGAGCAGGCAGCCGATGCGCGGCGTGGTGAGCCGCAGCGTCCCGGTGGGCCGTCCGCGGCGCTCGCCCATCTCGGTGCAGGCGTCCGCGAGCCCCTCGAGCATGGGGCGGATGCGCTGGAGGAAGCGCGAACCCTCCTCGGTCAGCCCGACGCTGCGCGTGGTCCGCTGCAGGAGCCGCACGCCCAGGCGAGCCTCGAGCTTGCGCAGGGTCTGGCTCACCGCCGAGGGGCTGATGTCCAGCTCCGCGGCTGCAGCGGTGAAGCTGCGACGTTCGGCGACCGCGACGAAGGCGCTGAGGCCGGGCAGGGGCTCGTCGATCATCGTGAAGTTCTCCTTCAGAGCATGTCTACCAGAGCACGTGTTCCGCTTCATGACCGTCCGGGCCTACCTTGGCCCCACATGCGGGCGTCGCCCGCCCATCACGGAGGTCGACACATGCAGGGTTCTCTCGAGGGACAGGTGGCGCTGATCACGGGGGCATCGACGGGCTTCGGCAGGGCGCTGGCGGAAGAAGCCCTGGGACGGGGCGCCCAGGTCGTGGTCACGGCGCGGAACAGCGCGTCGCTCGCGCCCCTGGCCGAGGCCCATCCCGGGCGTGTGCTCCCCGCAGCCCTCGAGCTCGCCGAGGGACCGGCAATCGACGGGCTGGTGGAGGCCGCGTTGGCGCGGTTCGGGCACCTGGACCTGGTGGTGAACAACGCGGGACACGGACTGGTAGGCGCCGTGGAGGAGACCAACGAAGACGCCCTGCGCGCGATCTTCGAGGTCAACTTCTTCGGCGCGATGCGCCTGACCCGGGCCACGCTGCCGCACCTCCGGGCCCGACGCAGCGGCACCATCGTGCAGGTCTCGAGCTTCGGCGGGATGGTCTCGGTCGCGGGATTCGGCGCCTACTGCGCCACCAAGTTCGCCCTGGAGGCGATGAGCGAGGCCCTTGCGGCAGAGGTCGCACCGCTGGGGATTCGCGTGCTCATCGTCGAGCCCGGCGCCTTCCGCACCCGCTTCGCCGGGCCCGCCCTGCGCCAGATGCCGGAGATCCCCGACTACGACGCAACGGTGGGACCAACGCGGACCTTCGCCCGTGGGATGGATGGAACGCAGGCAGGTGATCCCCTGAAAGCCGCGCGGCTCATCTTCGACGTGCTCGGGACCGAGACCCCGCCGCTGCGCGTGCCCTTGGGCACAGATGCGGTCGCGTCGCTGCGACAGACCTATGCCAGCCGCGCCCGGGAGCTCGAGGCCTGGTCGGCTCGCGCCGTGGACGTGAACCTCTAGTTGCGGGGTATGAGCTGCGAACTCGGATCAGTCAGGACGGCCATTCCGAGACGTCTCATCTGCTCGATGGTCGCGGGCAGGACATCCCCCCGACTCCCAGATGGCTCCAGCTCGAGCGTGAAGCGGGTGCCGAGGTCGTCACAGACGAGATACAGGCGGTCCTCGCCAGGGCAGTAGGAGACGAGGAGCGTGCCGACCCCGCAGTCGTGACACCGCCCATGCACTGCCGTGATGGCTCCCGCGACCCATCTGTTGACCGCCGCGACGAACGCCGCCGGGCTGTGGTCCGTGCAGGGTTGTGCGAGCGCACGCCGGAACCCCTGGAAGCCTTCGTTGGAGAGCGAGAAGGCCTCGGGTCGGTGCTCGAGAAGCGCTCGCAGCGCGGGTCGCGCCAGGACCAGTGTGGACATCCGGCTCGAGACCGGGGGCAGGTCGCTTCGCAGCCACTCCTGGACACCCGCCAGGAACACGGCGGGGGCCTCCGCGCCGGCCACTCGTCCTGCCAGCGCCTGCCATGCACCGTCGATTCGCTTTGGGATGGTCATGGTGAGGGGCTGGCGTTCGCGCAGGGCGGACAGCTCGTCCGGCTGCACCTGCGCAGTTGGCCCGGCTGACTCGGTCTATCATTTCCGGCCGCTCCCCTCTCCTCCCGAGGCTCTCGAAAGGCAGGCACCGATGGCCGACACCCTCGCGATCATCAGCAAGGCCCAGTTCGAGCAGATCAAGAAGGACGCCCGGGTGGGCGACCGCCTCGGCATCGACCGCTACGTGAGCACCAACAAGGCGCTCCAGGGCCTCGCCGAGGGCGGCTCGCTCTTCCTGGTCACCGTCCGGCCTCCCGATGAGCAGCTCTGGCTCGTGGGCATCCTCGAAGGGCCCAAGCACGCCGACGGGGCCTGGAAGGCCGCGCCCAGCCCCGTGGCGATCGCCGACATCTCCGGGCTCAAGAAGAAGCTGAAGTTCCAGTCTGGGAAGGGCATCGAGGCGAAGCCCGGGGCGCTGGGCATGAGCCTCCAGACGCCACGGGGCCTCACCGCCGAGGACGTGCGCCTGCTCCGCGAGGCTGCTGCCCTGCCGGCGCAGGCCACTCCCCCGCCCCAGCGTTCCGCAGCACCCGTCGCCGAGCCGCCTGCGGACAAGCCGCGAGGAAAGGTGAAGCCGACTCCCGACGCACCGACGAAGTCCTCGGGGCATCTCGCCACCGCCCGGGCCGCGCTCGAACAAGCCGACCGCGTGGCGGCGCTGAACGCCCTGCTCGAGGCCTGGCGCGAGCGCCGCGCGACCGAGCTCGCCGATCTGATCGACGTCGTCTCCGCTGACCTGACCCGCGGCCTCCCCGCCATCGAAGGCTCGGATCCTCATGGGGCCTGGATGCGCGCCGGCCGCGAGGCGGGTCCCGCGGACGTGGGCCGGCTGGTCGCGGCGGTTCTCCAGGGCTCGATGAGCACGCTGGTCGGACGCGTGGAGCTGCTCGCGAAGTTCTCGCCCGATCCCCGGCTGGCGATGGCCGCCGCGAAGATGGCGCTCGAGCCGCCCGTCACGTCGACAGGCAACTACCCGGCGTGGGCGCCCATCTACGCGATGCTGCGCGACGGGAACGACGCACGGACCGTTCCGCTCCTCAACAAGCGCCTCGGGCAGCCCAAGGGCGACTCGCAGTTCTGGCCCAAGCTCTATGCGCAGCTCGAGCGGATCCTCGAGAAGATTGGTCCAGCAGCATCGCTCTCCAGCGCGGAGGCCAAGGAGGTGGCCGCGCTGGACGCGATGGCCCGCAAGCTCGCGAGCGGTCCGGCGCAGGTGGTGCGCGCGCAGGCCGCGCCGGCCAAGCCCAAGGATCAGCTGGAGCTTCGCGGCTCGCCGCTGGAGCAGGCGCTCCAGGCCATCGAGGCGGGACGACCAGAGCAGGCCATCGATCCGCTGCTCGCTGCGTGGCGTTCGCAGCGCCTTCCCGCCATCGGTGACCTCATCGACAAGGTCTCTGCGCTGGTGAACGAGGGCCGTGCTCCACCGTCCGGCTCAGACAAGGACCTGCAAGCAGCCTGGACCGAGCTGGCCGCCAAGCGGACCGCTGCCGACATCGGACTGCTCGCTGAAGCCTCGCGCGACGGGAAGATGGGCGACGTCGAGGGCCGCCTCGAGGAGATGCTGGCCTGGCCCGAGGATCCACGCATCGCCGACTTCATGCTCTCCACTGCGCTCGGCCGGACCTTCGCGGACCGCGAGCGGGCGTGGCACCACACGATGGACCTGCTCGCGCGCAACGCCGACGCGCGCATCCTCCCGTCGCTGCGGGAGCAGCTGAGCGACATCCGCTCGGAGAACAAGGCTTACCAGCGCCACTGCCGACGCGTGGTCCCAGTCCTGATCAAGAGCCTGGAGGCCCCCGTCGAGGCGCGCCCCGGCGAGCGGTCGCTCCTCGAGCGCATCTCCGCGTCCCTGACGCGCTACGCGGACGGCCAGGTGACGGAGCGGAAGCTGGTGGACGCGATCCTCGAGAAGCCCGAGGACGACGGCCCACGGCTGGTCTACGCCGACTGGCTGATGCAGCGCGGAAACCCGCGGGGCGAGCTGGTCATCCTGCAGTGCGAGGCCGCGCACGGCGAGCTTTCGGCCCAGAAGGCGAAGCGGCTCCAGGAGCTTCAGAAGCTCCACCCGCGCGCGCTGCTCGGGCCCGCGGCCCACCTCATCTACCAGAACCTCGGCTACGAGCTCTCGACCGGGCGAGCCCGCCTTGAGCGCGGATTCATCACCGCCCTGGAGGTTCGCCAGGAGGTCCCCGCGCGGCTCTGGGCCGGCCATCCCGCGCTCTCGTTCGTAGAGTCGGTGGAGAGCAACTGGCGGTGCGCGGCGGTCGTGGTGGAGCTGGCGCACACGAGTCGCCGGCTGACGAAGCTCACGGAGGCATCGACCGAGCTGGTGACGAAGGCCTGCGACGCTCCGGAGCCGCTCTCGATCCGGGAGCTGCACTGGTGGCACGCGCGGGAAGCCGACCTTCCGCTCGCGGGCTTCTCCTCTTCCTTCACGGGCAAGGGCCTCTCGAACCTGACCACGCTGGAGTTTGGCTGGTCGGAGAGCATGCAGTACCGCGACGAGATCCCGGACTACGTCCTCTCCTCGCCGATGATGCGCCGCGTGGAGGAGCTGCGAGTGATGGGCTCGCGGCTCAGCCTGGTGCTCGCGGGCATCGTCGCGCACAAGCTGCCGGTGCGCCGCCTGCTCCTGATGCGCCGCTTCTACCTGCGGTACCAGGTCGTCGTGGATCTCGACGAGAAGGCGCGGCCGGTGCGCGTCGTGGTCGGCCCCATCCCAGCGGGCCAGCCGGGCGCGCCCGACGCGGACGAACTGAAGGTGGACAGCGAAGACGTCGCGGCGCTCATCGAGCTGCTCGAGGACCTGCCGGTGGCGCAGGTGAAGTCACTCACGGTCGAGCCCACGCTGCGGTTCGAGGCGGCCCCCAAGAAGCGCCTCGCGGCGATCTTGGAGGCGCGGTTCAAGTCCGTGGCCGAGGTGCAGGGGCCGGGCTAGGTCGGTGGCCTACTGGCAGCGCCCGTGGAAGATCTGGACCTTGCTCGCTCCCGCGACCACCACGTCCAGCACGTGATCGGCGTTGAGGTCGCCGACGTCGAGTTTCTTCATGTTCTCGTCGGACCAGAGCGTCACCGGCGCGCCGAGGGCCTGGAGCTGGGAGTCGTAGAAGAGGACGCTGACTCCTCCCGTGGTCGAGTAGCGGGAGGCGACGAGATCGTCCTTCCCGTCGGAGTTGAGGTCCGCGCAGCGAAGCGAGGCGAGGTTGCTGCCGAGCTGCAATGCCTGGAGTTGGGAGAGCGCCGCCCCGGCCAGCACGAAGCCCTTGCCCTCGGCATTGGCCAGGACCACCTCTGCCGAACCTGCGCCCTTCAGGTGGCAACCCTCGAGCCGGACGTCGAAGGTGCTGCCGAAGTCGTGGGTGAAGCTCCCGGTGGCCGAGGCGGCGAAGGTCCCGTCTCCCTGCCCGAGATAGGCGCTGACCGTCCAGGTGCCGGCGCTCCGGGTCGTCACCAGCAGGTCGGGCTTCTTGTCTGCGTCGAGGTCCCACAAGGCCACGACGGTCCCCTGGGGCAACGCAGTGGGGCTCGAGGGACTGAGGACCTTCCACGTGCCGGCCGAGTCGCTCAGCAGCACCTGCAGGCGGTCCTGCACCTGCGCCACCATGTCCAGCTTGCGGTCGCCATTCAGGTCGGCGGTCGCCGCGTCGCGCAGCGGGGTGGCGAGGCTGGGCAGGTCAGGCCGCTGGAACGCTCCAGTGCCCAAGCCCAGCCAGAAGGGGTCGGAGGCGATGCCGGCAGCCAGGTCCCAGTGGTGGTCGTCGTTCACGTCGAACGCCCGAAAGGTCGCAGCAGCGTACGCAGAGCCCTGGACCTGCTGCGCTTCCCCGAACCCTCCCCCGGCCTGCTGGAGGAAGGCGTAGAGCGGTCCGCTCTCAGCAGCGACGGCGAGGTCTTGCCGGCCGTCCTCGTTGAAGTCGGCGACGGCAATGGCCGCGGGCGTGCCGTCGGGCAGGTACAGCGAGACCGGCGACGGGGAGGCAAGCGCCCAACGACAGGCGGGGGCCACACAGGCGCCGAGGTTGCAGATCAGCCCTGTCGCACAGGTGTGGCCGCAAGCCCCGCAGTTCTCGGGGCTCGTCAGGAGATCTGTGCAGGGA
>CAZAIE010000147.1:0-10695 GCA_964485035.1 uncultured Myxococcaceae bacterium
GGTCGGCGCAGTCGGTGTGGCCGTCGCCGTCGTTGTCCTCCTGGTCCTGGCACGCCGCGAGGGTGTTCTCGACGTTCGAGGCGTCTGCCCCCGAGGCCCGGGCATCGGCCCCCGGCTGCGCGGCGTCCTGTGGGTCGGCAGGGGTTTCGGAAGAGCACGCCGCGAGCGCGAGCATGGGGACGCTGCAGAGCAGGAACAAGAGCCTTCCGGACATGGAGCGCCTCGGCTGAAGGGTCAGTCCGAGGGACCGTAGTGCAGCGCGAGTCCCCCGTCGACCCTGCCGCGCCTCACCCGCAGCGCGGATCGGCCGGATCGCACTCCACGACGGTGAGCGTGTACTCCGCGGCGGCCGAGGCGGGGTTCGAGACCTCGAGGTAGTGCGTGCCCGCCGGGAGCGAGATCGCGATCATCCGGGGCGCGGTCGCGCGGGGCGTGCCGCCGGGAGCGTCGAGCAGGCTCACCTTCACGCGCTCCTGCTGCTGGTCGAGGACGATGGCCCGCAGCCGCGCGGGCCGCGCGAGCGTCAGCTCGTACACGTGCGCAGAGCCAGAGGCTGCTTCGCGCAGGTCGGTGAAGGGCAGCCCGTGCACCCGGAACGGCGCCGCGGCAGACCCGTCGCCCACCTGCGTGGGACTCGGCGGGTCGATGGCCGCGGGGTCGCCTGCGAGCGCGCGGTCCACGCGGTGCAGCGCGGTGAGGGTGACCAGGTTGCGGACGTTGTAGCCGTAGGTGAGGTCCTGGGGACGGAACCAGCAGGCGGAGTTGTAGCTCTGCGCGGTGGGGTGGATGCCGTCGCCGCCGATGCCGTGCGGATACGGGAGCGCCATCAGCTCGCGGTTGAAGTCCACGAGCGGGATCTGCCGGCCCTGGGCGACGGCGCGCGCGACCGCGGTGAAGTTGGGGACGATCCACGAGTACTGCGGGTCGTCCTGGCGCGGGGGCATGGTCGAGAGGATGGGCACCACGCCGCGGGAGAGCAGCTCGTCCACCAGCGCGCGCAGCGAGGTCTCGTAGAACGCGAGCTTGTCCGCGAGCGAGTACGCCGCCGAGCCGCCCCGCCCGATGTCGTTGGAGCCGTACATCACGACGGCGTACCGAGGCAGCGCCGCGTCGTACTCGGCGTCGAGCGGCCGCGGGGTTCCGGTGAGCGGGAAGCTGGCCGAGGCGCCGACCTTCGCGGAGAGGCTCACCCGCGAGAACGGCGAGGTGGCGCCCACCTGCGTGGTCCGGAACCGGCGCACGGTGTCCGCCAGCTCGTCGCGGCCGTCGAGCAGGACGTTGGTCTTCCACGCCGGAGACTGCCCGGTGAGGTCGCCGTCGAAGCAGCCCATGAAGCCGCCGTTCACGGTGATGGAGTCGCCGACCTTCATGAAGACGTCCGAGCGCATGGTCGGGCCGCGCGCCGCGATGGCGTGGAGGTGCTGCACGACCTCAGCGGTGAGCGGCGAGTGGGTGCGGTCGGCGGTGTAGAGCACGCGGGCCTTCGGGTCGGCCACGACGGGTCCGGCGTCGGGGACCGAGATGGCGGGCAGCGAGGCATCGGGGCCGGGCACGGCGTCGTGCTTCGACCCTGCGTCCGCCGCGCTCACGCCCGCGTCTTGACCCGCCGCCGGGAGTTCGGGAGCCACGCCTGCATCGGGGGCGACCTCGGGGGTCTGGGGCTGCTCGACTTCGCTCGCGTCCACGGTCTCTGGAGCCGGCTGGGTCTGGTCTGGGGCTTGCGCGGGCGGGTCTTCCACGAGGGTTTCCCGCGTCTGGATCTCGCAGGCGGTGAGCGCGACGACGGCGGACAGGACGAGCAGTCGGTACATCGAAACCCCATGCCCCTTCTGGAGCGGTTTGGTCTGGGGTCTGTCACTGCACGCGGTCGGCCAGGGGCGAACGAGGCCAAGTCCGCGGACGCTGGTGCGAAATGAGGCCTGGGTGCCCGGAACTCGTCGCTCGGGGTGGCGTGGGTTCGGCGGTCTTGGGTTTCGTGGACGTGACTGGGTGGACTGGGAATGAGTGTCGGACCCTCCTGAAGAAAAGTGCGTGGTTCCAAGTGGTTGCCAACCTCCTTGGAATGCCGCGCCCGCTCCTTTGGGGGAACCAGGGTGGTTGGCTATGCTCGCTCTCCCTGAAAGGTCCCACATGGCCACGCTCCCTCCCGGGCTCGAGCAGTTCATCCGCTCGGTGCCGCTGTTCTCGCTGGTGTCGTCCGAGCACACAATGGAGGCGCTGCGGCTGCTCCGGCCGGTGCAGCTCGCGACTGGGGAGGTGCTGTTCCAGACCGGCGAGCCTGGCCGCGCGATGTGGGTCCTGGGCGCGGGCTGTGAGGTCCAAGTCTCCAACGCCGCGGACGAGGCGGGCAAGCCGGTGGTGCTGGCCACGGTGCGCGCGGGCGAGACGCTGGGCGACATGGCGCTGGTGGACGAGGTCCCGCGGTCGGGCACCGCGGTGGTCTCCAAGGCCGGCCCGGCCCACCAGATCTACGCGACGGACTTCCATGCGCTGCGCCAGGCCTACTCGCCGGTGGCGTTCCAGATGCTCCGGTGGATCTGCCTGGACCTCTGCCGGCGGCTGCGCGCCACGAACGACCGCATCCGGCCGACGCGACCGCCAGGGAAGGAGCCGCTGCCCCCGCCACGCGGCCGCCGTCCGACGCCCGCGGAGCTGGACGAGTTCCCGGCCTTCCGCCCGCTCCCGCACGTGGTGAAGCTGGCGCTCGAGCACCAGCTGCAGTTGCTGGAACTGGCTGCCGGTGCGCCGCTCTTCGCCGAGGGCGACGTCGCCGACGCGGCCTACCTGGTGCTCGACGGCGAGCTGGCCATCACGCGCGGGGGCGCGCCGCTGGCGACGCAGGGCCCGGGCAGCATGGTGGGGCTCGTCTCCTGCCTCGACGAGGGGCGGCGGTCGGCGAGCGTAGGGGCGGGAGCGCGGGCGACCCGGCTGCTGCGGCTCTCGGACGAGTCGTTCGACGTCCTCTTCGCCTCCGAGCACCGGTTCGCGTTCATGCTCACCGAGCTCATCGCCCGGCAGCTGGTGCTGCACGTGCGCCACGCCAACCAGCAGCTCGCCTCCCCCGAGCCGGCGCCCGACCCGGGGGTGCTGCCGCTGGAGCTGGACCTGGACCTCGGGGAGCTGGACCTGCCGCTCCTCTGATCGCCCGATCGGCGGGAGGCGGGTTGCTTAACTTCAATTAAGTAACTGCCCCCGACTTCCAGAGGGGCCCCCTGGCCCGGCCTGTGGAAGGCCGCCGGGGGCAGACGAGCTTCGCGCGAGATGGGGTCGGCACCCTGGCCGTCCGTCCCCTTCCAAGCCCTCGGCGCCCACGGACGCCTGGGGAGCGCCCGTTCGAGATGCAGGACCTCACTCCTCCCAGGTCACCTCCCACTCGCACCACCCCGCGCCCTGATTCACGCACTGCGTGTGCCGGGTGGCGACGTGGCGCGCCTTGGCGACCTGCAGCAGCCCCTCGAACGCCCCCTCGATCTCCGGGCCGTGGTGCAGCGGGATGTCCGGATAGTCGAGCAGCTTGATGATGACCCTGCCCGGCGCGACCTTCTCGGCGGTGACGCGTCCGGTGTCGTGGTAGCGCTGCCAGAGCTTGGAGGCCTGCTGGAGGATGAACGCGGGCGAGGCGAAGGGGAGCAGGGCCTTGTAGACGCCGTTGAGGTTGTTGACCTGGTTCTGGTGCGAGGCGTCGCGGAGGAGGGCGAGGTCGCCCTTGCCCAGGAGCTTGTCGGCCGCGAGCAGGAGCTGCATCACCGCCCCGTAGTCCACGAACGCCCCCGCGGGGATCGGCGCGCCGTACAGTGCCTGGCGAGCCCCGGGGTCGAGCTGCGACTTGATCTGGTCGAGCTGCGCCGGGGTGGCCCGGGACTCGAGGTAGCGCAGGTAGTTGTTCGCGGTGACGCCCTTGGTCTTTCCCATGTCCGGGAGAATACCGCCACGAGGCTGGGTGGTCCTCTTCCGTGCGCGCATATACATTCCTCTGCGTGACGCTCCCTGCTCCCCTCGTCCGGGCGAACCTGCCCCAGCTCGCGCTGCCGCTGATCTCCGCCGTCGGGCTGGTGCTCTGCCTGGCCGCGCTGGTGCTGGGACACCTGGGTTCGCTCCGGGCGGCAGGTGCCGAGCGGCGGGCCGGTGCCGAGGCCCTCGCCAGCGCGCTGCTCCGCGAGGCCGACGTCGCGCGCGCGGGGGGGACGTCCCTGGACTCTTGGGCGAAGCAGAGCCTGGACCGTCACCCCGGGGTGCTCTCGCTCTCACTCCGGGAGGGCGAGACGTCGCTGGTCCAGGTCCAGGGGGCAAAGGACCAGGCTGTGCTGCGCGCCACCGCGAACGCCGGCCCGCTCTCGGTGGAGGTCGGGGTCCGCGCGGCCGCTGGATCGCAGCCGCTGCTCGGGTTGGAGCTCGCGCTGGCGCTGCTGGCGCTGGCGGTGGGCGGAGGCGGCTTCGCGCTGGCCGCGCTGCTGCGCCGTCGCGCCCGGGAGATGGAGCAGGCGGCGATGCACGTGGGCTCGGGGGTGCTCTCCCGGCCGCTTGCGCCCGAGGCGCCTGGGGAGTGGATGGTGGCCGCGTCGAGCCTCGACGCCCTGGCCGCGAACCTGCGGGAGCTGGTGGTCGAGGCCCGGAGCACGCTGCAGACCATCACCGGCGAGACCAAGACCCTGCAGGGCTCGGCGGCGCGGCAGACGGCGCTGGCCTCGGACCAGTCCGGGGCGCTGGTCGAGGCGGCGCTGACGCTGGGCGAGATCGCCTCCAGCTCGAAGCTCGCGAGCGAGCAGTCGGACCGGGTGCTCACCAGCATGGGCCGCTCGGAGGAGGTCACCCGCGACGGACGCCGCGCGGTCGAGGACACGCGGGCGGCCATGACCAGCCTGGGCGCGCAGGTGGAGATCATCGCGCAGGCCATCGGCGTGCTGGTGGAGCGCACCTCGGAGATCGGGAAGATCGTCGGGACCGTGCAGGATCTGGCCGACCAGTCCAACCTGCTGGCGCTGAACGCTTCGATCGAGGC
This sequence comes from uncultured Myxococcaceae bacterium, assembly GCA_964485035.1. Taxonomy (GTDB): domain Bacteria; phylum Myxococcota; class Myxococcia; order Myxococcales; family UBA5297; genus CAZAIE01. The sequence goes on from CAZAIE010000147.1 coordinate 5,000, forward strand.
GTCGCGGGCGGGGGAGTCAGGGCAGGGCTTCGTGGTCGTAGCGCAGGAGATGCGCAACCTCGCCACCCAGTCCAAGGCCGGCGCCAATCGCATCCGCCTGCTCCTCGCCGACCTGCACACGGCGACCCGGACGGCGCTGGAGGCCTCGCGGGAGGGCATGTCGCGAGCCGACGCGGCGAACGCCGTCTCCCGCGCAGCGAGCTCTGCCATCGAGGCGCTGGCCGGGGTCATCTCCGAGTCCTCGGAGGCGGCGCGGCTCATCGCCGACCAGGCCCACACCCAGACGGTCTCGGTCGAGCAGGTGGCGCGGTCGCTGAACGACCTCTCGGAGGCGATGAAGCAGCTCCTGGAGCTGGCCGAGACGCTGGAGAAGGGCGCGGGGGGGCTCTCGCGCTACGGGGCGGAGTTGTCGGCCCGTCTCGACCGCTACCACACCTGAGCGAGTTGCAGGCGAGCCAAACCGGGGCGGCACTGGCCCTGGGAAAAGGCGCATTCGCCCCAAGTCCCCGCTGGCTCTCCGACGCGATTTGAGTATCCTCCGCGTCCCTTTTTCGGACGGACGGAGGCGGCGTATGCACGGCTGGGGGTTTCGCGTGGCCCTCGAGCCCGCTCGCGTAGGCGAGGCGGTCGAGCGGCTCTTTGCGGAACATGGGTTGGAGGCGGGGAAGAAGAAGGGTGGGGTGTCGACGTACGTGGTCCGCGACGGCAAGGGCGGGGCGCTGCTGCTCTGCGCCGGGCTCGAGGCCGGCCACGCCCTGGCGAGCCGGCTCTGTGTGCGGGTGGGGGCCGGCGGCTCGCTGGTGGAGCTGGACCTGGAAGACCGGGACGTGGGCGCCACTGGCTACACCCTGAGGGCGGACGGGTCGCTGGGCGAGACCCGCGACCTGGACGACGCCGCCGGGGAGATCTGCGAGGAGTGGTTCGACGACGCGCCCTACCGCGCCAGCTCGGCCGACGCGCTGCTGGCGGTGCTGCTGGGGGTGGACGACGTGCCCGCAGGCGGCGAGACCCGGGCATGGAAGCTGACCCGGCCGCTGAAGCTGGAGCCGCTGGAGGTGCGCGAGCAGGGGCCGGCGGCGCCGCCGCCCTTCCGCGTCTTCCGGCACGCCGACGGCCGCGAGTGGCACATCCGCGCCTTTGGCAACCGGCTGGAGCTGCGCATCCGCGTGGACGAGGAGCTGGTGGAGCGGCAGCGCAGCCTGGCCAGCGCCCCCGCGTGCGCGCGAGAGGCGGAGGCGATGATCCAGGAGCAGCTCGCCGACGGGTTCGTCGAGGCGCAGTAGCCGGACGGCCTCGAGCCGTCTATCCGGCGAGGACCAGCGCTCCGAGGAAGGCCGCGTAGCCGGCGAGGAGCACCCCGCCCTCCCAGCGCGGCATGGTGCGCGCTCTGCGCAGGAAGAAGGCGCCGACCAGGGTCATCGCCGCGAGGACCGCGAGGTCCACCACCACCGGCGCGAGCGGGGTCGCGAGGGGCCGGCTCAGCGCGGCGCTGCCCAGGCAGAGCAGCACGTTGAAGATGTTGGAGCCGACGACGTTGCCCACCGCGATGTCCGACTGCCCGCGCACCGCCGCGAGGACGCTGGTGGCCAGCTCCGGCAGCGAGGTGCCCACCGCGACGATGGTCAGCCCCACCACGCGCTCGCTCATGCCCCAGGCACGGGCGAGGCCGGTGGCGCCGTCGACGAAGAGGTCGCCGCCGCCGATGAGCACGCCCAGGCCCAGCGCCGCCACCAGCGCGTGGCGCAGCTTCGATCCCGGCTCGGTCCCCGGCTCGGGCTGCTGGGCGGGGCCCCCTTCCGCCTGGCGCCGCGCCAGCTGCGTCGCCCGAACCATCCACGCCGAGTAGCCGGCCGCGGCGAGCACCAGCAGCGCCCCCTCGAGCCGGCTCACGGCGCCGTCCCGGAGGAGCGCGGGCAACAGCAGCGCGGCGAGCAGCAGCACCGGCAGCTCGCGCCGGCGCAGCTCGCCCGAGACCCGCGCGGGCCGGACCAGTACCGCCACCGCGAGGATGAGCCCCAGGTTGGCGATGTTCGAGCCCACCACGTTGCCCAGCGCGATGGCGCCCTGGCCCGCGAGCGCCGCGCGGATGCCCACCACCGCCTCGGGCGCGCTGGTCCCGTAGGCGACCACCGTGAGGCCGATGACGAGCGGCGGCACCCGCAGCGCGCGCGCGAGCCCGCTGGCCCCGGAGACCAGCCAGTCCGCGCCGAAGTACAGGAGCAGCCCGCCCGCCAACAGCCTCAGGTAGTCCATGGGTCCCTCTACTGGATGGCCTGGGCGCCCACGTCCTTGGCGCCGCCGAAGAACTTGCCCAGGTCCTTCACCGGGTAGCGGTTGCCGAACATCGAGACCTTGGTCTCCAGCTTGCCGCGCTTGTTCAGGCCCATGGCCTCGCGGAACTGGTTGGAGGGCGAGTTGGGGTCGTAGTCGGCCTTCTCCGAGTAGCGCGCCGAGAGCAGGCCCTCGAGGTAGGCCTTGTCCACCGGCAGCCCGGCCGGGATCTTGTCGGTGTTCTCCTTCACGCTGGCGAAGGAGAGGTCGCCGAACTGGGAGACGCGCAGGTTGAGGCGGGTGTTGGACGCGGGGCTGTACTCGAAGTCGCCGGTCTTGTTGGCGAAGAAGGCGTTGGCGTCCAGCTTCACCGCGTTCTCGCTGAACAGCGCGTGGCGCACGCCGCCCTGGATGTTGCCGCCGAAGATGTTGTGGTGGATGTCGTAGGTGAGCAGGGTCTTCACGTCGAAGCCGTAGCCCATGTCCAGGAAGTCCTTCACGCGGCTCCAGGTGAAGAGCACGGTGTTGTGCGCGAACTCCACGTGGCCGCACACGGTGCTGAGCTTCGCCTTGGGGCCACCGCCCTTCACCGCGCAGGTGCCGTAGAGCTCGGCGGCGGTCATGCGGTTGGCCACGAAGACGTTGTTCTTCACCGTGAAGGTCCCCCCGCGCACGCCCGCCTGGATGCCGAAGCTCGCGCAGTTGGCGAAGACGTTGTTCTGGATGAGCACGCTCCCCGCCTTCGCCGCGCTGGGGATGGAGAGGCAGGGCTCGGCCACGGTGGGCTTGTCGTCGCCGCCCTTCTCCGGGGCGATCATCAGCATGCCGGTCTCCACGCCCTCCGGCTTGCCCTCGGTGCGGTGGTAGGAGTTGCGCATCCCCATGTCGAAGACGAAGCCGTCGACGACCAGGCCGTCGACCTCGCTCTTGAACTGCCACAGCGCCTTGCGCGACTTCGCGCCGCTGGCGTTGTCGGGCTGGAAGAGCGTGGGGTTGGCGACCGGGTCGCGGGTCTTGAAGTCCGCGCTGAAGCCGCCGTAGAGCTTCAGGGCCTTGTCGAACTCCACGAAGCCGATGTCGAAAGTCCCCGAGTAGGTGCCGCCGCACACCGCGACCACCTGGCCGGACTTGGCCTTCTTCACCGCCGCGTCGATCTCCTTGAGCGGCTTCTCCGCGGTCCCCTCGTTCTTGTTGTCCCCGGTGGCCTTGCACACGTACAGCGCGCCGCCCAGCTCCGGCAGCGCCGCGGCAGAGGCGGCGGACGAGACGCACAGCAACGCAGCGGCACACGTCATGACGACGAGCTTCATGGACCCTCCCTGAGGTCGTTGGTGGTGCAACGCCCGGATGATGGTCCATTCCCCCGCCGCACCGCCAGCGTTACCGGCCGGGGTGTGATCCTTCCGTGAGGCCTCCGTGGTGGACCGCGGGGCTGGAGGCGTCCTGCGCCGGGGCTCTCGGTGTTCCCGCCTGCGGTCGAGGTGGTCGGGGGGGCCGTGCAGTCCTGCTCGCGCTATCGTGTCGCCATGTTCGATTTGTTCCAGGAGCTGACGACTCTGACGGCAGCGCTCGATGCAGCCGGTCTCGACTACGCGCTCTGCGGCGGCCTCGCGGTGGCGGTCCATGGCGCGCCCCGCTTCACCAAGGACCTGGACCTGCTCGTCCTTCCGGAGCAGGTCGAACGGGTGAAAGGCGTCGCCAAGGCGCTGGGCTTCGTCGCCGAGTCGCTCCCCATGGACTTCAAGGCGACCGGGACGATGCACCGGGTCATCAAGTTCTCGAGCAGCGCCGAGGTGCTGGCCCTGGACCTCCTTCTCGTCGGCACCGAACTCGCGTCGGTGTGGCAGTCGCGCGAGCGCCTCACTGCCGAGGGCAGACCCGTGTGGGTCGTCTCCCGCAAGGGACTGCTGGCGATGAAGCTCGCCGCGGGAAGGCCCCAGGACCTGCTCGACGCCCAGCGGCTCGCGGAGTCCTCGTGAGGACGGTGGACATGACCCCGGAGGCGGTGGGCGCGAGGCTTCGTGAGGCCAGCCGCCTGAGTCAGCTCCCGCCGCCGTTCCCGGTGCGGGTGGACATGTCCGACGAGGGCGTCGCGCTGAGGCTGAGGGAGGTCGCGCAGCTCTACGTGCTGGGCCAGCGGCTCGCACGATTCGTCCCCGCGAGCCCCGCGGACCTCACCGACGCTCCCACCGGCCGGTGACGCACGCGGTGGCCGCTGGCTGCTCGCCGACCCAGAGCTCGCCGTCCCCTGCGACGAAGAGCCCCAGGCTCGCGGGCAGGGCCACCGGCGCCGCGAAGCGGACCTCCACGGCCAGAAGCTTCGCTGGATCGCCAGTGAGCTCTCGTGCGACCAGCGACTCCACGGTCCGGGCGAGCAGCGAGTAGCCATGCGCCAGCGGGCCGCGAAAGCCCAGCGCGCGCGCGTAGGGCCCGACCCAGTGCAGCGGGTTGAAGTCCCCGGTGAGGAGCGCGAAGTCGAGGCCGGCGCGGGGGCCCAGCTCAAATTGCGCCACGTGCCGCGCGGCCCCGGGGACCACCGCCTTCTCCCGGTGCGCTTGCTTCGGACGTGGCGCGAGCGGGAGGTAGGCCTCGACGGTGGCCTCCAGGGCCTCGGGTGCGCTTGGGGTCCCGGTGGTCACCACGCCGCACAGCCGCACGCGGCGACCGTCGTCGTCGAGGGTCACGAGCTCCACCCGGGCGTGGAGAGGCTCGCCCAGCGGTAGCGGACGTCGCATCTCCAGGCGACAGCCCGCGTTCAGGATGCGGTGCAGGGGGTAGGGCAGCCCGTCCAGCGCCTGCACGACCAGCGGCAGTCCCCAGTGCGGGAAGAGGTGCGGGGGCACGACGCCCTGCCAGGACTCGGGCTCGCCTCCGATGGCGCGTACGAAGTCCGCCACCAGCCGCGGAGACGGCGGGGGCAGGGTCTGCTCGACGGCCTTGGGTCGGGCTGCGTGGCGCGAGCGGGGCAGCAGCGCCTGCAGCGCCACGCGGCCCAGCGCGCGGAGCATGGGGCCCTGCTTCAGGAGGTGGCGCACGGGCGCGGTCATGGCGGGAGAGTCGCACGAGGCGTGCACTGTCGGGGAGTGGACGTGGGTGGACCGGACAGTGGACGGGGAACCCCGGCCGGGATGGTCGCCTCGCGCGGTCGGGCCTTGTACCTTGGGGCCATGCGTCTCCTCGTGTTCTCGCTCGTCTTCCTTGCTGCGGTCCCTGCTGCTGCCCAGGGCTCGTGTCCCCCGGGGCAGGCGCTGGGCCCCGACACCGCGGGCCGCTGCTGCTGGCCCGGCCAGGCGTGGTCCAGCGGGCGCAGTCAGTGCGTGGGCATCCCCGTGTGTCCGGTGGGGCTGGTGGCCTCTGGTGAGTCCTGCCAGTCGGCCGTGGTGGCTCCGGCGCCCGCTCCGACTCCGCCACCTCCGCCGCCACCC
>CAZAIE010000148.1:0-10692 GCA_964485035.1 uncultured Myxococcaceae bacterium
CGGGGCCGGGCGGCGCTGCGGAGGGCTGATCCGGGTCCTGCGCCGGGTCCGTCGCCACAGTCGAAGGCTGTCCCGACTCCGGCTGGAGCCGCCCTGCCGCGACCTCGCTCGCGAAGACCCCGATCCCTGGACTCAACTCGGGGCGCTGGATGGCGTGCTGCTGCTCGGCCCGACGAACCGATTTGGAACCCACCGTCGGGTTCTCGAGCTGCTTCGGCTCGAAGTCGGGCAGCCGGGCCTCGTCGCCGCGGACGGCGCTCGGACTACGGGGGCGGGCGAGTCCGGGGATGCCCTGCGTCGCGCGCGCGTCGTGGTCGTTCCTCCCGGCTCCGAGCGGGAGGACCACCAGAGGGCTCTCGGGCGGTGGCGGCGCGGTGAGTCTGGGCAGGTGACGCTCGAGGCGCCGCGAGGCCTCGAGCCGTCCGGCGCGTTCGGCGCGGGGACTGGGCGAGCTGCGGTCGGTCTTCTTCCGGTCGCGCGCTCGCGAGCCCTCGGAGAGTTCGGGCCGCGTCAGGGCGTCGTGCGCGAGCGGCGCACCGAAGGCCAGCAGGAGGGCCGCGTGCAGGGCAATCGAGAGCAGCAGCTCAAGCCCCTTCGCTCGCGGCCGTGGGCTCACCGCGCCGACTCCCGCGCCAGGGCGAGCGCCACGTCGGCGCTGACCTCGTAGACCGTCTCGCCGACGAACGGCTCGGGGAGGAAGTCGTTGAAGGTCCCCCACCCGCCCGACTTGAGCTGGGTGGCGCGCAGGAAGCGCACCCCGCTGGCCGCCGCCGAGGTGTCCCCGGCGGTGAAGAGCGCCCGGACGGAGTACGCGGTGGCCTGGGTGTTTCGCTGGCCCCAAGAGCCGTCCTTGCCCTGCGATTCGAGGACCTGCTTGCGCAGGGCCTGCCGCAGCGGCAGGTCGAGCCGCTGGGACGCGAGGACCTCGAGCACGGCGGCCCGGCTGGTGAGGAAGAACCCCTGGGAGTCGGCCACGTTCCAGCGCGCCTGGGTGTCGGCGAGCGCCTGGGCCATCTCCTGGGCCTTCGCCGCCTCTCCCACCGCGAGCGCCGCGCGCATCGAGCCGGCGGCATCGAAGCCGATGAGCGCCGGGACGCCCTTGCGGACGAGGAACAGCCGCTCGACGATCTCGCGACCGCTGGCCCCGGAGTGGCGCAGATCGAAGGCGGTCCGTGCGGCCTTCAGGTACGCCTCGTCGCGGGTCGCCTTGCCCAGGGCGACCAGCGCCTCGATGTCGGGGTCGAAGATCGGCCGGTCCGCGGCGACGTCGGCCAGCCGGGCCCTGCCCCAGGCTTCGGCTGCGGCGCGGCTGGGTGCGTGGCCAGTGAGCGCATGCACCTCGAGCAGTGCGCGCGCCACGATGCCCGCGGCGTTCGGGGCGGCGGTCCGGCCACCCTGCTCGAAGGGCCAGGTCGCCTGCAGCGAGTCCTTCGGCTGGGGCGCCTTGAAATCGCGCTGGGCGGCGACCATGAACCCCGCCGCTGCCTCGAGCGCCTCGGACTGCGGCGCCTTCATCCGCTCCACGTACTGCTTGGGGAGCGCCACCTTGTCGGCCCGGGCAAGGCCAGGGAGGAGCACACACAGGGCGATCATCCAGGACATCGGCTTCATCTGTTCCTCCTCACGAAGACCCAACCCATGGAAGTGGCGAGTGACGCCCCCGCTGTTCAGTCATGGCTTCGCCTCCCCCGCCAGGGTTGCGAGGGCGACGGACTTCGGCCCCGCGGCCCAGATTCGGTCCATGAGGGTCACGGTGGCGCCGAGCGAGAGGTCCTTGTGGGCGCGCACGACGACGGTCCCGCGCTGCGGACCGAGGCGGCGCTTGAGGATCTCGGTGAGCTGCGTGGGATCGACCGGCTTCCCGTCGACCCTGAGTTGGAGCGAGGGCTCCATCTCGACCTGGATGGCGTCCGCGGCGACAGCCGGAGCCTCGCGAGTGCTGGTGGGCAGGAGTATCTGCTGCTGGCGCTCCTCCGGTGGTGGAGCGGACTCCTGCTCCTTCTGCTTCTCGAAGGTCGCAAGGAGGCTGAAGGCGATGAAGAAGAAGACGAACAGATTCATGATGATGTCGGTCGCCGAGACCCCGCCTCCGTCGAGCAGGGGCCGGACCCTGGGCGCCAGGGCCTTCACCGCTGGCCTCCCAGCGAGATCACGATGGGGACATCGATGTCGTCGTCCTCGAGCGGCTCGACCGGCTGGACGCTCGAGAGCACGCGGTGGCGGCCGGCCAGTCCCGAGGCGGCGGCGTTGAGGGTCTTGGCGAACCGAGCGACGGCGGAGGCGAGGACGTTGTACGCGACGACGTAGGGTATCGAGGTCACCAGCCCCGCGGCCGTGGTGATCATCGCCTCCTGGATGCCGCCCGCCAGCGCCTCGATGCTGACGTTCGCGCCCGCCGCAGCCCAAGCGCCGAAGGCGCCGATGAGCCCGAGGATGGTGCCCAGAAAGCCGAGCATGGGCAGGACCGCGACGCTGGTGCCGAGGAGCGGGAGGTGGCTTTCGGCCCGGTCGAGCTGGGCGGCAGAGGTCTCTTCCAGCCGACGCTCGACTTCCTCCTGGGGAAGCGACCAGGCAGAGAGACCTGCTTCGAGCACCTGCGCGACGGGTGAGGTGGAGGCTGCGGCACGGCTGCGCGCCTCCGAAGCCCGCCCCGCGTCCAAGAGCCGGTACACCTCGCGCTCGATCTCGCCGGAGCGATTCCGCACCCTGAGGAAGAACAGTGCACGGTTGAGGACGATGGCCAGGGCGACCACGGATACACCCAGGATGGGCCACATCACCCAACCGCCGCGGACGAAGTAGTCGATGAGCACGTTCCCGGCCTCCCGCTCATTTCGATAGCGGGGCCACGGAAAGGTTGCCCAAGACCAGACAGATTGACGGACTGGGTCTACCGGACGGGGTCGACGACCCGGTTCAGCTCGGCTTCCGTTCGTTCTCCCGGCGCATCAGGTAGCTCAGGACCATGAGGTGCACCACGCTGTGGTGCTCGTCCTTGGTGGCCTTGGGCAGGACTGCCCGCGCCAGGGAGTCGATGACCCCCAACATGGGAGTCCCGAGCTCGCTCTTGATCAGCGCATCGAGCTCGAACCCCGAGAGTTCCTGGACCGTCTTCAGTGCCGCAAGCGCCTGTTTTTCCGTGGGAGCGGCCATGAAGCCTCCGGGACTCGAAGTGGGAAGGCCGAGAGTGTATGGTGTCGGCCCAAATGCGACAAGAGCCCACAACTTTGCGGGCCTTCCTTCGACAATCCGCCAACCCTTTCGCAGAGGTCCCGATGCCTTCCGTCAAGACCACCCGCCCCGCTTCGACTCCTACGACCAAGTCCGGCAAGGCGAAGACGGAGAAGGCGAAGGCCACGACGACGCCGACGGCGCCCGCGGCCCAGACGAAGGCCGAGGGCAAGAAGGCGACGGACCTGTTCGAGGCGCAGGGCAAGGTGAAGCCCAGCCAGCCGGTGGCCGTCGGCGACAGCAAGTCCGAAGCGAAGGTCCTCTCGCTCACCTCGCCGACGATGAACGCGGGCGGCCGGGTGGTGTTCCCCTGGGACAAGCCGGGCGACAAGATCCCCTTCGAGATCACGGTGCAGGTCGACGGCGACCGCTCGAAGGTGAAGGCGGAGCTGTGGACCAACGCCAACCACAACGCCTCGCCCGAGACCTACGATGCGCTGCCGATGAAGGAGGTCCGTGCGAGCGGCAACCGCGTGACCTACCGGGTCGAGGTGCCCATCGAGCACGTCGGCAACTACCGGGCTTCGGCGCGCGTCTCCACCGACAACGGCCGGACCTTCGCCTGGGCCAGCGACTCCGGGGTGAAGGACGTCCGCTTCCGCCCGCATGTCGAGGCGCACGACGCGCTGAACATGATGGAGATCAACGTCAACAGCGTGAACGGCGGCCGCGGGACGCTGCAGGACCTGATGGGCTCGGGCTCGCCCCAGAGGAACGGGAAGTACACGCTCGAGTTCCTCGCCAGCCAGAACGTGAACTCCATCTGGGTCCAGCCGCCCTTCAAGCGCTCGGTCTGGGACCACCGTCACCCGGTGGACGACGCGGGCAGCCCCTACGCCGCCAAGGACTACTTCGCGGTGGACCACAAGCTCTCCGCGCGCGCCCAGGAGGTGAAGGCGCGCGGGGGCAGCGACGAGGAGGCCGACGCCGCCGCGACGAAGGAGTGGAAGGACTTCGTGGCCAAGGCGCACAGCCTGGGCATCAAGGTCGTGGTCGACGTGGCGCTGAACCACGTGGGCCACAACTTCGAGTTCGCAGACCTCTTCAAGACCACCGACGCCGCGGGCCGCGAGATCCGCGAGGTCCGCAAGAACGACTTCTCGCAGCTCGCGCTCAACCCCGAGCAGAAGAAGGTCATCGACGCGCGGCTCGCCGACCCGATGCCCGACTACATGGAGTACGTCGCGCCCTGGTTCTACGCCTCGGCGAAGGGCGACAAGGGCGGCGCCCAGGGCCCGAACGACATCATGGCCGGCGGCGGGCAGTGGTACGACACCAAGCAGCTCAACACCGGCGGGTCCTACGGCGCGAAGAACGCGGCGCTGAACGAGTCGATGAACGACTACCTCGGCCGCGTGCTCGAGTACTGGGCCGTGGACATGGGCTGCGACGGCTTCCGGCTCGACCACCTCACCGGCCTGCCCGAGGACATCCTCGAGGAGGGGCTGAACAAGGCCCAGGCCGAGGTGGACAAGTACCGCCCCGGAGTGCAGCTCTACGTGACCGGCGAGGACTTCTTCAACGCCGAGTACAACGCCAGCCACCTGGACAGCATCCAGGACACCTGGCTGCGCAACGCGCTGATGGGCAGCCAGAGCCCACAGACCATCCGCGACCTCCTGAGCAACCCCTACTTCGACAACCGCGAGCTCCTGAACATCACCAGCCACGACGAGGAGCGCTTCGAGTTCCACGGCGACCTGAACGCAGCGCGGCGCCTCAACAGCCTCCTCCCGCTGCTGGGCGGGACGACCGCGCTGGTCGCTGGGGACGACTTCGGCGAGAAGCACTCGATGCCCTTCAAGCAGCACCGCCCGGTCGGCGCGCTGCAGACGCCCTCGGACGCCGGCGAGCAGATCGCTGAGCACCTGCGGCGCGCGGGCAAGGCCAAGACCTCGCTGCCGGCGCTGCAGGACAACAACCGCGCCTTCCTGGACCTCAAGACCGGCGGCGCCGACGGCGAGCTCCTGGCGATGACCCGGTTCCCCGACCCGGGCAAGAAGGGCAACCCGGTGGTGGTCTTCGCGAACTTCAACAACTCGCGCACCCGCGAGAACGTCTTCGTCCTCGACGACCAGACCCGCAGCCGCATCGACCCGGACAAGCGCTACCAGGTCCGCGACCTGATGGCCGACGACCCGAAGGCCAAGCTCTGGAACCCGCCCATGACCGGCCGCGAGCTGCTCGACCGGGGCATCTTCGCCCGCCTCTCGCCGTACCAGGTCCAGGCGCTGGAGCTGTTCGAGGCGAAGTAGGTCTCCTTGCAGGTCGAGGCCGAACCCAAATCCCCCGACAGGGGGATTTGGCGTCTCTGGAGACCGGAAAACCGAGCTTCGTGACGCCGAAAACCGCGCCTGGTGGCCCAGGAGGCTCGCCCTGGGCCGATGACGGTGTCAGGCTTGCTTCAATACGGCCAACGATTCTGTGGCCCTCCCCGGGCCTCCCAGGAGCCCAGAGAGGCCTTCTCGTGGCCCTTTCACCTCCAAAAAGACAAGTGAATCAGGGCACTTAGGTCGGCATCTGCACGGGACTGTAGCAACCCCCTGGCCGGACAATCCCTGCCTCCTCCAGGTGTCGCGAACGAATCGTCGTTGGCCTTCCGGGTCTGCTGGTCTATGGAGGGCCAGCCTTGGACACGCCCTCGACTTCCACGAAAGCGGTCTACCGGTCGCCAGCCGGGAGCAGCCGCCTGCACCTCATCGACGCGCTGAGGGCGGTCGCCTCGCAGATCATCCTCTGGCACCACCTGGCGCTGTACGGCCCGCTGTCGAGCGCCGCCGCCGAGCTGGTTCCCGGCCTGATCCAGGGACTGATCACCTACGCCCGGATGACGTCGATCTTCTTCGTCGTGGGCGGATTCATGACCGCCAAGGCGCTCACCGCGCACCTGCCGGACACACCTCGGAAGATCGGCGCTGCGATGCTCCACCGCTGGAAGCGCCTCGGCCCGACGTACCTGGTGGTGATCGCCCTGACCATCGTGGTGAACGCCGTGGCGCTCCAGTGGATGAGCGACCCCATGCTCTCGGCGAACCCGACGCCGCTGCAGCTGCTCGCACATGCGGTCTACCTGCAGGAGATCCTCCACTACGAGTCGCTCTCCGCAGGCATCTGGTACGTGGCCATCGACTTCCAGCTCACCCTACTGGTGGTGCTCGGACTCGCGCTCTCGGCCTTCCTGGCCCGTCGCCTCGGACGGCCGGTCCTGACCGTGGCCCAGTTCGTCTTCTGGCCGTTGGCGTTGGCCTCGCTCGCCTTCTTCAACCTGCGCTCCGGGTTCGACCCCTGGGCCCTCTACTTCTTCGGCAGCTTCTTCCTGGGGATGCTGCTGCAGTGGGCCCTCGGAGGCGGGCTCCCGCGGGCCGCGTTCTGGGCCTACCTCGCGCTGGTGATCGCCGCCGGAGTCGTGGCCTTCCGCCCGCGGCTGCTCACGTCAGCCGTGGTGGCCATCGTCATCGCGCTCGCGGCGCGCTTCGACGTCCTCGGCGACTGGCCCCGGAATCGCGTCGTGCTCTGGGTGGGACGCATGTCCTACAGCGTCTTCCTGGTCCACTTCCCGGTGTGGCTGGCGTTCAACGCCGTCTGTGTCCGCCTGGACCTGGTGACGCCCCTCGTGGGCCTCGTCTCGATGCCCCTGGCGTGGCTCACGAGCCTCGGCGCCGGATGGCTGCTCCACCGCTTCGTCGAGTCGCCGAGCGCCCGCTGGGCGAGCGGCAGGCGCGTGCTCGCGGCGCCTGAGCCTGTGCCTCGCGAAGCCCCCGAGGCGACGCCCTGACGCGCCCCAACAAGCGACTGGCCGTCGCCCGGCGCTCGACTAGAATGCCGCGCCTTCCATCAGGGAGCCTCCCATGACCCGCCTCGTCGCCGTGCTGTCGCTCACCCTCCTCGTCGTGGCCTGCAAGCCGTCCCAGCCCGCGGCCCCCGAGCCCAAGCCCGCGGCCGTGGTCGCCGCTCAGCCGGCTTCGGCCCCCGCCGCGGCGCCGGTGCCGGTCCCCGAGGCCAAGCCCCACGCCATGGAGGGCTGCGGCCATCCCTCGCCGGACCCCATCCAGCATCCGGACTCGGTCACCGTGAAGGACCCGACCACCGGCGCGACGGTCACCCAGAGCGGGGCGAAGCTCGCCGGGGCGGCGCTGGTGAAGGTCGCCGACCTGCTCGCCAAGCCGACCGAGTACGCGGGCAAGACCGTGCGGCTCGAGGGCAACGTGTCCTCGATGTGTTTCCACCGTCGCGACTGGTTCTCGCTGCAGGACGAGGGCGCCAAGGGCGTGTTCGTCCGTGTGGTGACCGCCCCGGCCTTCCTGGTCCCCGAGGGCTCCATCGGCAAGAAGGCGCGGGCCGAGGGCGTCGTCGAGGTCGTGGAGGTTCCGGCCGCGACCGCCAAGCACTACGCCGAGGGGCACCAACTGGGCGACGGCAAGGACGTGCAGGGCCCGGTCAAGTCGGTGGTGATCAAGGCCGTCGGCGCCGAGTTCATCTGAGCCGATGGGCTTTCGCGCCAGGCTCTTCCAGCTCCACCGCGACGTCGGGTACCTCGCGCTCGGCCTCACCGCCGTGTACGCCGTCTCCGGCTTCGCGGTGAACCACCGGCACGAGTTCGACTCCGACAAGGTCCGCGAGGTCCAGGTCGTCCAGCTCGGCCGCCCAGCGGAGCTGCTGGCGCCGCTCGCCGACCACCGCCGGGAAGCCATCCTGGCGAGCGTGGACGCGCTCACCCGCGACGAGGAGCGGGAACTCGTCTCCCGCATCTCCTCGGCAGTCGGCCGGACCACGCCGCCGAAGAATGCGTTCTGGCGCGGCCCCGACCGGCTGAGCCTCTTCTTCGAGACCGGCGAGCGCGACACCGTGGACTACCAGCCCTCGACCGGCGAGGCGCGGGCGCTGCAGACCCGCGACCGGTTCTTGCTGCGAGCGGTGAACTTCCTGCACCTCAACGAGGCGCGCAGGGCCTGGACCTACGTCGCGGACTGCTTCGCCGTGGCGCTCCTGTTCCTGGCTGTCTCGGGAGCGGTGATGGTCAAGGGGCGCAAGGGGCTGTGGGGCCGTGGAGGAATCCTCGCGCTCCTGGGCTTGCTCCTCCCGCTCGGCGCGCTGCTCCTCTACCGCTGACCGTCGATCTGGCTCAGGTGCCCACGTAGGCGCTGATGGCCTCCAGAGAGTCGCTGGGCACGTCCACGAAGCAGATGCCGCACGCCCCGGGCGCCACGTGGCGGACCTCGCCCGTGAGCTGGATGGTCCCCATCGACGGCAGGCAGAGCGTCACGTGGACCACGCCTGCCCGAGGGATCTCCGTTCCCCGGAAGCAGGCGCCGCCCACGGAGAGGTTCTCCACCACCCCAGTGAAGGTGGTCTCGCCCACCCGCAACAGCGCCGCGGCGTTGCAGTCCACCCGTGAGTGGCGTCGCTCTGGTTGATAGCGGGTCATCTCCATCTCGTGCTTTCTCGCCTTTGGCCCGACCGTCCGCTGTGGCGACACTTCTTGAACGATCGACCACCCCATTTGTTCTCCAGTGAACCCAACCACCTGGAATCACTTCGTTCCTCGGGACGCCACACCCCTGTAGCTCCCTGATGAAGGCCAATGTGGGAACTCGTGCGCAGGACCGGTCGACAATCCGACAGAAACAAACGGCCAGGGGCAGCGGTCTTCCAAGTGGAGCGACACCTGGGCTTGGTGGGGAGTGAAGGACGTTGTGATGGCCCGCATCTTCGTCGTGGACGACGAGCAGTTCATCCGCAAGGCGCTCAAGCGGGTCCTGGAGCGCGCAGGGTTCTCGGTCGAGCTCTTCGCCACGGTCCCCGAGGCGATGCAGGCGCTCGCCTGTCCGCCCGAGCTGGTGCTCACCGACTACAACCTCCCCGGACGCGACGGGCTGGCCCTGGCCGCCCGGACGCGGGAGGTGGCGCCCGAGGTCCCGGTGCTGGTCATCTCGGGCAGCATCCCCGACGAGCGGATCGCCGCGGCGCTGCGCTCGGGGCTCATCCGCAGGTTCATCTCCAAGCCCTGGGACCAGAAGGAGCTGGTCGCGGCGCTGCGCGCCGAGCTGGCCGCAGTCCCCGCGAGCCTGGCCGACTGCAGTTGAAGGCCGTGCTAGGTTCCGCGTCCCACTCGCTGGACGCGCTCTGGATCTGCCATGACCCGCCTTGCCTTCGCCTGTGCTTGCCTGCTGCTCACCGTCCCCACGAGAGCCGCCGCCCAGGACGAGGAGCTCGGCATGCGGGTCCCCGAGCGCAAGCGCCTGACCGACGAGGACAAGCAGCGCCTCCAGGCGGAGATCCGCCAGCGTGAGGCCGACGAAGTGGCGCGCCGCAAGGCCGAGGAAGAGGAGCGCCGCAAGGAGGAGGCCGAGAAGCGTGTCAGGGAGGCTGAGGCGAAGAAGGCCCAGGAGGCGGAGGCGCTGGCCCGCAAGCAGGCCGAGGCGAAGCAGAAGGCCGACGACGAGGCCCGCCGCAAGGCCGAGGCCGAGAAGCAGTGGGAAAAGTCGGGGAAGACCCGCAAGCCGGTCGGGCCCGCCAAGTCGAACTAGCCGCGGCGCGGCTCGGTCCCCGGTGGCGCTGCGAGTCCCTGCGACAACACCCCGAAGGTCTTCACGAACTCGGCGCTGCGTCGGTGGCTGCTCCCGGCGAGGACCCATTCTCCCCTGCCCAGCCGCGCCCAGAGCCGTCGGTGCGTCCCGGAGAAGGACTGCAGCAGGCCGAGGGCCAGAAGCACCGCGCCGGCGAAGACCACCTCCGCCCCGGGGTCGTGCACCGCGTGCAGGCCCGTGAGGTACAGCGGCGCAAGGCCCCGGAACGTCACCTGCCAGCGGTCCTGGCGCGTCTGGGCGTCGAAGCCGGGGTGGTGCAGGAAGACCCAGAAGTCGGTGAGGAAGCCATCGGCGTTGCGCGCGAGGTGCACCGCGGGGCCCTGCCCGGCCCAGTCCGGCTGGAAGCTGAGCATCCCGAACTCGACGCCGTCGGCCATCGCCACGGCTTGGTCCGGCTCCAGGTCGAAGGTCTGCGCCGGGGTCGCGCCGAGCCGGTCCGCGAACTCGAGCCGGGCCAGCGCCGCGCCGGGCACCTCTTCCCAGCCCGCCTGGTAGAAGCTCCACCCCTTCCAGGTCACCGGATGGTTCACGGTGAGCGTCTGCCGGGAGACCACCTGCTCGCCGTCGTGGAGCAGGACCTCGCTCTCGGCCCTCGCTGGTCCGTCCCCCTCGCGGACGAGCCGGAGGTCGAGCACCTGCACGCCGATGCCCAGCTCGCGGGGGAAGCTCGTGCCGTCGGGGGCGCGGACCGAGACCGCATCGAAGCCGCTGCCGTTCGCGGCGACCTGGACCCGTCCCTCCGAGCCCGCCAGCCGCCCGAGCACGCCGCCGGCGAGGATGACGAGCAGCGCGAGGTGGGTCACGTGGGCGCCCAGCCGGGCCAGCCGGCCACGCTCGGCGAAGACGTGTACCCGACCGTCGGGCTCGCGCTCCA
>CAZAIE010000149.1:0-10641 GCA_964485035.1 uncultured Myxococcaceae bacterium
CGGAGAAGGCGAGGGCGGAGACCTCGAAGCCCGGGAGCGCCACGTCCCAGGACGTCTTCTTGGCGACCTCCGCCACGGTGAGCCGGGTGCCGCCGACCCGCTCGGCGAAGGCCAGCCGCGCGCAGTCGGCAGACCACTCGAACAACGCCGGGGCCCGCTTCTCGAAGACCATGACCGGCCCGACGCCGGTGGCGTCGTTGATGCGCAGCCGCCCCGCCTGCTTGTTCAGCAGCGCGATCTGCCTGCCGTTCGGGGCAACGGCCGCGGACCGCAGCAGCAGGTTCTCGGGCTGGGCTTCACCCTTCTCGTTGCGCAGGTTGGCGACCAGCGTTGCGGGCTTGCCAGCCCCGTCGGAGAGGTCCCGCATGAGGACGATCTCCTGGCGCTGGAAGTTGCCAGTCCACTCGAGGCCACAGGCCAGCGCGGCCGGCAGCCCGAGCCCGAACGCGGCGAGCGCAGCGAGGAACTGGGACGCCCTGTCGAACATGGGACCCCCGCAGACGACGAGACGCCGCAGAGGCTAGCACCCGGGCCTGCTCAGACGCAGGAGCGGACGGCCACCCGGGCGCTCACGGCGCCACGCACGCACTCTCCTGGTAGCTGGTCCCCGGCGGCTTGCAGACCGTCCCCGACGGGCACTCCTCCTGCCGCGTGCACACCTGCAGGCACTTGCGCTCGAGCCCGCAGACCAGGCCCGCGAGGCAGCTGTCGGCGGAGGTCGTCTCCGAGGACTGCCGGACGTGCTCGCACTTCTCTCCCAGCTTGGGGCGCGCCCAGCAGGTGTCGGGGTACTCGTCCATCGTCGAGAAGTGGCAGAACTCGTCCGCCGCGCACTCCTTGTCCGCATGGCAGTGGGTCTGGCAGGTGCGGTTCGCCGCCGGGCCGAACTCCGGCGGAGCGCAGAGCAGCTCGCCCATGCAGTTGCCGGGGCCGTGGCAGTACTCGCAGTCCAGGGTGCAAGACTCCCCCACGCGCTGCGTCCCGCCGGGGCAGCCGGTGGCCATGACCGCTGCAAGCCAGAGCAACCCGCAGATCCGTCGCATCGTTCTTCCCTCCCGTGAGATGGCGTCGGACCCGCTGCACGGTGCGTGCCTCCAGGGTGCGTGGGGAACGGGCGCCCGCACCGGGCCGCGAGGCACGACACCGGTGTCAGGAGTGGCCACCCGTCGTGCCTTCCTGGCGAGTAGCCTGCGCGACCTCGGGTGCCACCCCATCCTTCCTCCTTTGGGAGCGATACGAGCCTGCTACCATCTGCCGGGCACCAACCGGAGCGCTGGAGCCGACATGAATTCCCGAAGTTCCTGGCCGGCCTTGGTGGTCACCCTCCTGGCCGCCTGCAGCACGCCAGAGGCCCAGTCCCAGGCGCCTGCAGAGTCCTCGACGTTCCAGCTGCGCCTGCGCATCCGCGACAGCGAGACGGGGCTGCCGGTCGCCCGCGCGCGCGTCTCCACCCCGGGGCAGCAGGCCTCGGACGAGCTCGACGCAGCCGGGCGCGGCACGGTCGTCGGTCGGGGTTCCCTGGAGGTGAGTGCCCCCGGGTACGCGCCGCTGCGCGCGAAGCTGGACGCACGCGTCGCCACCGGGGTGCACACGATCTGGCTCGATCCCCTGGACTCCTCGCCGAGGCTGTCCCCCGCGGCGGTCGCGGCGTCGCGCCGCCCCGAAATGGCGCTCCTGCACGGGCACGTGTTCGACGAAACAGGCCTCCCGCTCGAGGGCGCCTCGGTCGAGGCAGGAAGGCGCGGCGTCTCGACCAGGACGGATGCGAGCGGCTACTTCTCGCTGCAGCTCCCGGGAACGGCGGCCGTGACGCCCGACGACCTCCCGCCGATGGAGGAGCTCCTGGTGCGCGCCACGGGGTTCTCCGTCCATCGGCTGAAGGACGTGGCGCTGTTCCAGGCCGACCTGCACTTCATCGTCGACCTGAAGCGCGGGAGCGGCGAGGTAGCGCAGGACTACGGCCACAAGCTCGTGAAGCCCCCGGAGACCTTCCAGGACCCGGCGCCGGACGAGGACGACTCGCTGGGCGTGAGCACCTTTGCGCTCAACTCGACCGCGCTCCACGTGATCGACCCGCCCGACAGCATCACTGTCGACGACGTGGGGACCATGTCCCTGGAGAGCTACGTCGGGAACGGCATCGTGAACGAGTGGATTGCCTCGTGGCGCGCTGACGCCCTCAAGGCGGGAGCCGTGGCCTACCGCTCTTACGGCGCTGCCTACCAAATCGCCTCGGGGCGCATCTGCGCTACCGCGAGCTGCCAGGTCTACAAGGCCACCGGCAGCTCCGTGGGCAAGGCGGCCGCAGCGGCCACCGCGGGCATCGTGCTCACCTCCAACGGCACGTCGATCGCCCGGTCGGAGTACTCGGCCGAGAACAACAGCGAGAAGTGCACGACCTACAGCTGCAGCAACTCGGACCTGAGCTGCGGCGCGGGCAAGGCCGGCTCCCCGGCCGCGGGCTGGCCCTGCCTCGACGACGCGCACGCGTTCACTTCCGGTCCCAAGACCTGCTGCTTCGGCCACGGTCGCGGGATGTGCCAGTGGGGAACCTCGGCGTGGGCCATCGCGGGCCGGAACTGGGCGTGGATGGTGAACCACTATTACAACGACGAGGGCAACGGGACGGGGAAGCGGACCTTCACCATGACCTCGCCCATCGAGATCACGGCCGTGCGACCCGCCCCAGCCCGCGCCGCTCCAGGCGCCACGGTGACGCTCGAGGCCGACCTGCGCAGCTACGCGGAGGGAGACCACACGGCCATCCTGTTGCGCGGGAGCCTCGCGCGCGGCGCCGCGCCGATCCCGAACCCGTCCGGCGCGACCGCGCTCACCGTGAAGGGAACGACCGGCCAGGGCAGCCAGACCAGCACCGCCTCCCAGCCCTTCGTGCTGGCCGCGGGCACGGCTGCCGGCGCGTACGACGTCATCGTCGAGCTGTTCCTCGACGTCGACGGGGACGAGAGCGTGGGGGCCGCGGACGTGCTGCTGGCGTCCCGGACCCTCGCAGGCGCGCTGACGGTCGACGCCACCCCGGGACCCGACGCGGGCCTCCCCAGCAGTCCCGACGCCGGCCCGGGAAGCGACGCTGCGGCAGCGCGCGATGCATCGACGATCCTCGACGCGGGCCCCGGTCAGGACGCTGGCGCGCTCAGGGACTCGGGCATGGCCACGGACGCTGCGGCGAGCCCCGACTCGGGTGCGCCGTCAGACGAGCCGATCGTGGTCGAGGGCTCGTGCGGCTGCTCCGCCTCGGGCACCTCGGCGCCGTGGTGGGTCCTCCTGGGCGTCCTGGGGCGAGCCCGCCGACGACGCGGTGGGGCAGTGGCTGGGCAGCAGTAGCGACCGCCCCTCAGACCTCCTCGCGGAAGCCGCGCTTCTTCGCCAGGGCAATCTCCTGGGCGACCCACTCCTGCGCTGCGGCCTTCGACGGGTACTTCGTAGGAGTGATCTCCGAGCCACCCCCGTCCCGCATCTTCCCGTCGGTCTCGTAGAAGGTCTGCGACTTCGTGGAGACGACCGCGCCCTTGAGCGTGATCTCCCAGTACCTGTGGACCACCACACCCGACTTGCCACGGGGCTTCACGCTGCGGAACTTCCGGGTCCCGTCGGCCACCGCTGGCGCGGCCTTCGGCGTCGGCTTCTTCTTCGCTGGCATGTCCCGCCTTCCTTAGGGTGGAGTGACTGTCTCCAAGCATCCACGATCGCGGCCTCACCCGCCAGCGATTGGCCCAGCTGAGAGAGCGCTACTCGACCGGGTCCTCCGCAGGCCGCAGCTCCTTCCCGAACCGCGCCACCAGCCGGCGACGCCGTGGGTCCTCCTCGGGCAGCAGCGTCAGCAGCCTCGCCGCCGCCTTGCGCGCCTTCTCGTCGTGGCCTCGCGCGACCTGCTCGTAGCGAGCCACCGCGCACGCCTGCTGCGCCTCGCCCAGCGACTCCAGCGCCGGGTGCAGCAAGCCGAAGACGTGCTCCGCGGGCAGGTTGAGCCGGTCGCACGCCCGCGCCACCTCCAGCGCGCCGGCCTTCACTCCCAGGCCCCCGGACGCCTCGGTCACCCGGCGCCGCACGCGGGCCACCTCGAGGAGGATGGGCACCTGCAACCCCAGCGGACCCAGGCCCTTCGCGAGCCCGTCCTCGGCGGCCTGGAGCGCGGCGACCGTCCCTGGAAGGTCTCCCGCCTGCAGCCTCTTCCTCGCCACGCCGAGCCTCGCAGTCAGCTCCCGGTCGAGCACCGCCCACCTGGCGCGGTCCAGCCTGCCGATCACCCGCTCGACCTCGAGCTCGTAGAGCGCGCCGCCATGGGGCAGCGGGCGCGCCTTCGCTGCCGGCCCCGAGATGCGGTTGCGCAGACGCAGCGCGCCAGCGTCGGGGTCGACCGCCGCCACCAGCCGCCCCCGTCCCGTGAGCCGCACCACCACCGGCGAGTGGCGCATCTCCGAGCGCATCACCCCGCCACCGCCCAGCACCCGGTGCAGCGTCGGCCCCACGTCGCCGTCGCTGCCGATATCGCCCTGCGTGGGGAAGGTTGCTCCCTGGGGGAGCAGCCGCTCCAGCTCGGGAAGCGCCTCGCCGCGCAGCACCCAGCGCACCGCCCCCATCTCCTCGTGCGGCAGGTCGAGCACCAGCCCCACCTCCGGGTAGCGCACGAGGTACCCCACGAGGTCGATCTGGCGTCCAGCCGGGGTCCAGGTCTCAGGGAAGACCTGCACGTGTCCGTGGCGGGAGGGAATGGACAGCGCCCAGGCCGCAGTCCCCGCGAGCTCTTGCACCTCCAGGGGCCACTCGGCGGCGAGCACGAACAGGTTCTGGGCCTCGTCGCCGGTCCCGCCGCCGAACGCAGCGTGGCACGGCTGGCCGAGGCGGCGCAGGAGGTCCGGCACGCCCGCCGGGCTCCCCAGCCCGCGCAGCGCGATCAGGCCTCCCGGAGCCAGATGCCGGCGCAGCGCCGCCGCGAGCCCCTCCGGAGGCACGCAACCCGCCCGCTCGCAGGTGTCGAGCACGATGAGGTCGAAGGTCTCGTCCCCGGAGCGGAGCGCCTCGTAGCCGTCGCCCACCGTCGCCGCGCCGGTGAAGCCGAAGTGCTCGCGCGCCGCGTCGACGACCGCCGCCTCGCGCTCGATGGCCGTGACGACCACGCCCCTGGCGCGCAGCTCCATCACCGTGCGCCCCGTGCCCAGGCCCAGCACCAGCGCGCGCTTCGCTCCGGCGCGTGCGGCGAGAGCGAGCGTCACCAGCGGGTCGCCGACGGCCGACGCGCCCGGAGCCGCCGCGCCCTGCCGCGCGCCGTCGAGCCACAGGACCTTCTGGTCGCCCTCCACGGTCACCGAGACCCGGCCGCCAGCGTCCGGGGCCGCGACGAGCGCGAGCGCCAACAGCAGCGGGATCATCGCTTCTCCCGGAGGCGCAGGCCGTCGAAGGAGATCCGTGTCGACCCCTCGGCGAAGAACCCGACCCGCCGATAGCCGGACCGCGGGACCGGGAGCGTCAGCTCCGCCACGGGGATGGCGTTCAGCCGGGCGACCAGCTTCGTCCCGTCCAGCTCCACCTGCAGGGTGTTCTCCGAATCCCTGCCCCAGGGCACCTTCTTCCACGGCAAGAGGAAGTTGCGCTTGCCCTCCTTCACCTCCATCACCGCGACCCGTCCGTCCGTGCCCACGAGGAACAGGTGGAAGCTGGTCGCGGACTCGACCCGGAACGCGAGGCCGGCGGCGGCAGCGGTGCTACCCGCCTTCCACGCCGTCTTCACCGAGACGACGCCATTGGGGGCGACGTCGTCGAGGTGGAGGGCCATCGACGCGGCGCCGCCATTGAACCACAGCGCCCCGTCCCGCACCTCCCAGTCCGCAGGGAGCACCACCGTCGGCTCCGCCCCATCGAACCCGTCGTCCAGGGACAGTCCGGCGCTGGCCGTGCCCGCGCTCCACGTGGCGGGGATCTCGGCGGCGCGGAAGTCATCGAACTGCACCGCGGCGTCGCTCTCGGCGAAGACGCCCACCGCTGCGGGCCCCCGTTCGCCGGTGCTGGGGAAGGCCTGGAGCAGCGTGCCGTTCACCATCACCTGGACCGCCGGGCCCAGGGCGGAGACGCGCAGCGTGTTCCACCCCTTGCGCACCAGGCTCGACACCCGCCGCGGCATCACCTGCTCCCAGCCCTTGGGCGTGCGCCGGAGCACGGTCAGCACCCGCTGCTGGCTGATGGCCACCGCGAGGTAGTGGCTCGGATTGGCGTAGTCGAAGACGAGCCCAGCAGCCGCTCGCTCGTCCCCGCCGGTGAACCGCACCCGGACCTCGCAGTCCACCTCGGCGTCGAGGCGGGTCCGGTGCAGCGCCCGGACGATCTTCGGTGAGCGTGGGGCGCCCTGCTCCGGCTTGGGCTTTGCGCCCTCCGCGCCCTCGTCCTCGGACTCGGGGGCCGCGACCCGCTGCTCGTCGCCCTGGAAGACCAGGACGCCCTCTTGGACCTTCCAGCGCGCGTTCTCCCGGAAGCCTCCCGGGCCCTGCTGGAAGTCGGCGGCCACCCTCCGCTCCGGCACCCCGTCCCGGTAGACGTACCGACCCTTCCGGTCGATGAAGTGGTCCATGGAGAACGGTGTGTTGCCCACCCGGGCCAGGCCATCGTGGAAGTCGTCCGCTATCAAGTGGCGCGGGGCGAGAGCGAACCGCCCGGTGCGGTCGAGGTAGCCGTAGTCCCCGTCGGCCGCCACCGCGAGGTCCTCGCTGAAGTCCTGGAGCAGCGAGAACCGCGGCTCGATGACGAACTTGCCGGTGCGGTCCACGAAGCCCCACTTGCCGCCCTGCTGTGCGCGCGCGAGCCCGCCTGAGAACTTCTCCACGGCCTCGAAGGTGGCCGGGACGACGAGCGCCCCGGTCTTGTCCATGAAGCCCCACTTGCCCTCGACGGCCTTGGGCGCGAGCCCCTCGGAGAAGCCGCGCGCGCCTTCGGCGGGCAGGGCCGTCTTCCCGGTGCGATCGACGAAGGCCAGCCCCTTGCCGGTGTCCACCAGCGCGAGCCCGCTCGCGAACGGCTCCACCGACGAGAACCGCGGGGCGACGATCCGCCGCCCCTGCTCGTCCACGAACCCCCACAGCTTGCCCACCTGCACCCCGGCCAGCCCCTCGGAGAAGTCCTGGGCCGCGTCGAAGGCGGCGGGGATCACCAGCTTCCCGTTGCGGTCGATGAAGCCGGTCTTCTTGCCGAGCACCACCCGCGCCCTCCCGCCGCGGAAGGCATGCACGAGCTCGAAGCGGGCGGGGACCACCAGCTTGCCAGCCGGGTCGATGGCTCCGTAGGACGCGCCCACCTTCACCGCCGCGAGGCCCTCGGAGAACTCGCCCGCGGCCTCGTACTGCGGCGGGATGACGACGGCGCCGGTCCGGTCGATGTAGCCGGACTTCCCATCGACGCGGATCAGGAAGCGGGCGGAGCCGGGATCCGCAGGCGGGACCGGCGCGGCGAGGCACAGCACCAGGGCGAGCGGCGACAGGCAGGCTTGCATCGCCCCAGCCTAGCGAAAAGCCTCCTCGCTGCGCCTACGGCTTGGGCTTGAAGGTGTCGGGGGACTTGCAGTCCGCCTGCACCGACGCCTCGGTCTTGGGGGCGTAGTACCAGTCGATGGTGACCGAGTTGTCGGCGTTGTTGGTCTGCTGCTGGCACCCCGCGACGATGCCGTCGCGAGGGCACTCGCCGGAGATGTACTTCCCCTTGGCGGTGTTGCAGGT
This sequence comes from uncultured Myxococcaceae bacterium, assembly GCA_964485035.1. Taxonomy (GTDB): domain Bacteria; phylum Myxococcota; class Myxococcia; order Myxococcales; family UBA5297; genus CAZAIE01. The sequence continues at coordinate 7,719 of CAZAIE010000149.1, forward strand.
CTGCTCGAAGGTGGTGGCGGCGAGGCTGTTCTGCCACTCCTGGCAGCGCGGCTCGGGGCCGTTGAGGCTCCCGCCGCGGAAGTCGCAGGAGACCGTGCCGCTCAGCGGGTTGCAGGCCGCTGTCGCCGCCACGGCCAGGGACAGCCACACCAGACGCCACACCATGGGTTCCTCCCCGGGAATGAAGCTCTCTTGCTAACCCCGGGGAGGAGGTCCGCGCCAGGACGCGGCTGGGGAGGCGGCCTCCCCAGCCTGGCGTGCGAAGAGGGGAGACTCGCGCCTCCCCGAGCCATCAGCCCTGCTTGGCCATGGCGTACGGCAGCGACGCGTAGAACGCCGCGCACTTCTCGAGGTCGTCGATGCGGTTGATCTCGTTGGGGGCGTGGGCCTGGGCCTCGTCGCCGGGGCCGAACCCGATGACCGGGATCTTGTGGCGGCCGCAGATGGCCACGCCGTTGGTCGAGAAGGTCCACTTGTCCACGACCGGGCCCTCGCCGTACAGGTCCTTGAAGGCCTCGACGCCGGAGCGCACCAGGAGGTGATCCGCGGGGATCTTCCAGGTGGGGAAGTAGAGCTCCTGCTTGTAGACCTTGCCGGTGTACGCGGGCTGCGAGTACTCGGGCATGAACACCTTGAACTTGTCGACCCCGGCGGCGGTCAGCGCCTTCTCGACCTGGCTGATGGCGATCTTGTCGTCCTCGCCCCAGGTGAGGCGGCGGTCGCAGTAGAGCATCGCCTGGTCGGGCACCGCGCACTGGCTGGGGCCCTGCACCTTGATCTGGCTGACCACGATGGTGCCCTTGCCCAGGAACTTGTCGTCATCGGGCTGGAGCTCGGTGTTGAGCTTCTCGATGGCCAGCGCCGCGCGGGCAGCCTTGTAGGCGGCGCTCTCGCCGCGCTCGGGGGCGGAGCCGTGGCTGGAGATGCCGCGGATCTCGATCTGGATCTCCATGCGGCCGCGGTGGCCGCGGTAGAGGCGGCAGCTCGTCGGCTCGGTGGAGACGGCGAAGTCGGGGACGAACTTCTCCTCCTCGATCAGGTACTTCCAGCAGAGGCCGTCGCAGTCCTCCTCGATGGTCGTGAAGGCGAACCAGACCTGGTACTCGCCGTCGTAGTTCAGGTCGTTGAGGATCTTCGCGGCGGCGAGCATCGAGGCGGCGCCGCCCAGCTGGTCGCTGGCGCCGCGGCCGTAGACCAGGCCGTCCTTGATGAGGCCGGAGTGCGGCGGGGTCTTCCACTGGCCGGGGTCGCCGACGCCGACGGTGTCGATGTGCGCGTCGAAGACCAGCTTCTTCTTGCCGTTGCCGACGCGGCCGAGCAGCGAGCCGAGGCCGTCGATGCGGATGTCCTTCATCCCCACTTCTTCGGCGAGCTGCTTGATGAGCTGCACGCGCTCCTTCTCGGTGCAGCTGAAGCCGGGGACCTGGATCATCTTGCTCAGGTACTGGGCGGTGGCATCCCGGTGCTGTTTGGCCTTCTCGAGAATCGTCTTGGGGTCCATGGCTTCTCCGTTGTTCCGTTCCAGCCAACGGCTGGAAAGTGGGTGCGCCACGATACCGAATTTCGCCTCGGCGCAACGCCGTTTTGCGGGTGGGCGCCGGGCCTCTCGAGGCGCGGCTCTCGGGCGACGAAGCACTGCTTGGTGGACTGGGTCGACTGGGTCGACTGGGTGGACTGGGTCGACTGGGTGGACTTGTCTTCCCGGGTCGACAAGCCAAGTCCTTGATTTCACGCAGATCCACTCCGAGACCTGCGCGTTCGCTGGCGACTACCGCACGCCCGAGTTGAAGCTCTTGAGCCGCTCCTCGCGCTCCACCGGAGAAAGTTCCCAGAGCCGGCGGACGACCCCGCGCAGCACCTCCAGCTTGTCCTCCCGCAGCGCCTGCCGCCCCTCCTCCACCAGCCGCTGCGCGCGCGGCAGGTCGGCGAGGCTGCCCACGTCCGCGGCGAGCAGGTCGAACTCCGCGCGCCACACCCAGTCCTGCTTCAGCGCGATGGCCGACCCGAGCTGCCGCAGGTCGCGGCACTTGTCCTCCACCAGCTCCGCGCGCCCCAGCTCCAGCGCCTCGGCCAGCTCCTTCTCCAGCTGCGCGAAGTGCTTGCGCTCGGCGTCCCCGCCGTCGCTGATGACCCAGTTGCGCGCATACCCCAGCGCCCGGGTCGCCTCGGCCTGGTGCTCGGGCCAGGCCAGCGCGTCGTCGCCCTCGTCCACCAGGGTCTGCAGGTCCAGCAGGCCTCGCCACGCCTGCTGCGCCGCGTCCGCGTCACCTGCCTCTGCCGCCTCCAGCTGCGCCTCGAGGTCGGAGAGCATCGCCCCGCCCCGCGAGAGCCGGTCGATGACCCCCGGGTGCCGGGCCTGGTAGGCGCGGGCGCGCAGCTCCTCCAGCCGCTTGCGCTCCAGGTCCACCGCGCTGCGCAGCCGGCCCGGCTCCGCCCGCGGGGTGGCGATGGTCACCACCTGCTCGAAGATCTCGTCGAGGAGCGGCACGAAGGCCTGGGCTCGGACGCCGCCGGAGCGGTCCACCTCCAGCGTCACCTCCACCTCGCTGTTCGCCGGCAGCGCCCGCTTCAGCCCGCGCGCGGGGATGTGCAGCGTGCCGATCATCCGGTTGCGGTTGGCGCGCAGGCTCTCACCCTGGACGACCGGGATCTCCAGCAGCGCCTCGTCGGTGCCGGGGCGCATCGCCTCCACGGTGCGGTGCACGAACGTCCGGCGGGCGGGGAGCGGGGTGCCCTTGGGCACGTAGATCTGCACCACGTTGTTCGCCAACGCGACGCCCAGCGTGCGCGAGAGCGGCGGGTCGGAGACCGCCATGCCGTGCGTCACCTCGAGGGAGGCGGGCGAGACCGCGATCGCGTTGCCCGAGGCGTCAGAGGCGCGCAGGTCGAAGTGGTTGAGCGCGCGCTCGCGCAGCGCCACGGC
>CAZAIE010000150.1:0-3905 GCA_964485035.1 uncultured Myxococcaceae bacterium
CCCCTGCGCCCACGACGCTGACCTGGCCCATCCCCAGAATCGCAGCGCGCCGCCTGATGCGGCGCGCTGCGATTCTGGGGATGGGCCAGGTCAGCGTCGTGGGCGCAGGGGTGGCGGCGCTGAAGACCGCGCTCGGTGCGGCGCCGCCCGCGGTGGAGTGGGTCTGCTGCGGCTCTGAAGACGCCCGGGTGCCGGTGCTGCGTGCGACGCCAGCTGGGCTGGAGAAACTCGCCGACCCGCGCGTGATCCGCCGGATGGATCCGTTCACCCAGCGCGCCCTCTTCGCCGCGCTGCAGGCCCTGGGCGAGTGCGACGCGTCCGATCCGCTCGAGACGGGCGTGATCTTCGTGACCGGCCACGGCCCGGTCGCGACGACCTTCGGGTACCTCGACGCGGTGCTCGAGCGCGGCGACACCGCTGCCTCGCCCATCGGGTTCGCGAGCTCGGTGCACGGTGCCGCGGCCGCCGCGATCTCCTCGATGAAGGGTCTGCAGGGACCGATGACCACTGTCACCGGGCTCGGGTTCCCGTGGCAGGAGGCGCTCGCCCTGGCCATCGACTGGCTTGGCCGCGGGGCCGCGGCGCGCGTGGTGCTCGTCTCGGGCGACGAGTTCCACCCGGTGGTCGGTCGCGGGCTGCTCGCCGTCGGCGGGTGCGCGGCGGACGGGCGGCTCGACCCGCTGGCCTTCGACCGCTGCACCTTCGTCCCGGGGGAGACCTTCACTGCCTTCGTGCTCGGGAAGGATTCGCCGAAGCACGGATGGCTGAGCGAGCCTGTGCCGCTGGCCAGCGGGCGAGCCGCGCTGCGAGGGGACGTGTACCTCGCCGCGCAGGGTGAGCTTCGCGCAGGAGCGGCGTACGCCGAGGTGGCTGCGCTCGGCCCGGTCCGCGCGCCCGCAGGACTGTGGGGCGCGAACCCGACGGCTGCGGCGCTCACGGTGCAGGCAGCAGTACTGGGCAACGCCCAGGCCCAATGCCTGGCCTTCGACGTCCCCGGGCACGGCGTTGGCGTAGAGTTCGAGCCGTGTGCGTGAGTCGCGTCGAGGAGGGGTGATGACCGAGGCGTGGATTCCGGATGGACTGCAGCGGCTCCTGAGGATCGCTGCTGCGGACCCGCAGTTCCGCAGCGAGCTGCTGCGCCGGCGCAGCGGGCTGGCTTCACCGGCGTCGGTCGAGCTGACCGCCACCGAGCGGACCATCCTCGAGAGCATCCCGGAGGCGCAGCTCGCGACGATGATCGACGGGCTGCCTCCGCCCCCGAGCGAGCGGCGGGCGCTCCTGCACTCGGTGGCCGCGGCGGCCCTGCTCGTCCTGGCGGGCTGTCCTCCTGCGCCCCCGCCGCAGGACGAGAAGGCCCCTCCGCCCGAGGCGAAGACCCCCGCGCCGCGCAAGGCGATCAAGTGCTTCGGACACCTCACGGAAGCGGCCAAGGCGGCGGGGATCACCGACCCGTGCAGCCCGGAGGCGGCGAAGTACTACGACAAGGAGTGAGGTTCAGCCGAGAGCGACCAGCGCGGCCCTGCGTCCGGCGCGCAGGCTGGAGAGGAACCCGCCGAGCTGGTGGGTCCATGCTCCCGCGACGTGGACGTTTCGCACCGGGAGCTTGTGGGCGGCGATGAGCTGGCGGTGCAGGCCCAGCGAGCAGCGGAAACCCATGATCGCGCCGTGGGGATTGCCGGTGTAGCGCTCGAACGTGCGCGGGGTGGCGACGTCCTGCACCACGACGTGCCTGCGGATCCCCGGGAAGCGGTGGTCGATCATCTCGAGGAGCTGTTCCGCGACCCGGGACTTCGCCGCGGTGTAGTCGGACGGTGAGAGCGCTGCCCAGGGGGCGTAGGGGGCCGCCGCGATGGCGCTGAGCACGCGGTCCTGCCGTGCGCTGCGGGACGGGTCGTCGATGCCGGGGGCCGTGAGCGTGAAGCCCACCACGTCGAGCGTCTGGAGCTGCCGGACGAGCTGGCCGTCCACGTCCGCATCCGGCATGACCACCGTGAGCTGGCTCTCGACACCCAGCTCGCGCACCGGACAGTCCAGGCCCAGCTGCAGCTGCACCACCGACGTCGAGGGACGAAGCCCCTCCAGCCCGGAGAGGTACTTCGCGGGCAGCGACTCGCGCCCGAGCAGTTCCGTGAGCGCGGGGACGGAGGTGTTGGCCAGCACCGCCGAGGCGGGGAAGTGGCGACCGTCCTCGAGCAGCACGCCGGTCGCAGCGCCGCGGGCGACGGTGATGGACCTCACCTTCGCCCTGGTCTCGATGGTCCCTCCGAGGACTCGCAGCCGCGTCTCGAGGGCGCGCGTCAGCGCCGGCCCGCCGCCCTCGACGGTGAACATGCCGTGGTGGACGAGGTACCAGAACATCAAGAGGAAGTTCACCGTCGGCGTCTCTGACATCGGCACGCAGGGGAAGACCGCCGGCTGGAACAGGAGCGCCGTGAGCCGCGGGTCACGGAAGAAGCGGGCGAAGTGGGCCGAGACCGGCTCGTAGCCGTGACGGAGGAAGGCCGGGACCTTGGGGATGAATCGGGGGATGGCCTTCCACTTGGACTCCTCGCCGTCGAGCACGCCCAGGTAGGCCGGAGCGAAGCGCTCGAGGTGGGCGCGAAAGCGGGCGAGGCCCTGGCGCTCCTCGGGAAAGCGCTCGCAGAGGAACGAGTAGAACGCCTCGGTCTCGTTCGGGAGCGGGAACCTCTCCTCGCCGAGGTGCACGTCGAAGCTGCGACCGAGGCGCACCAGGCGGACAGAGTCCTGCAGCCCCAGCCGCTCGAGCGTCCGGTGCAGGGGCTGGCCGGGCGCGCCGGCGGGCACCACGTGCAGCGCGACGTCGAACCCGAAGCCCTTGCGCGAGAAGCCGACGGCGTAGCCACCGACGTGGGGCTCCTTCTCGAACAGCGTGACCGTCTGGCCCGCCTGCGCCAGCTCGATGCCCGCCGCGAGGCCGCCCAGCCCCCCGCCGACGATGGCGAACGTCTTCGGCACTAGGGCGCCTCGGCGCGCTGCTCGGGCAGTGGGTGCGCGCCGTGGCCCGGGCGCGGCGCCGGCCCGAGCGGACCGGTCCACGGGCCCTTGTCGAACGAGCGGATGGTCGCGCGCCACTCGGGGAACCGCTGCTTCAGCAGCGCGAGCTGGCGGTGGACGCCCTCGACGGTGAAGAGGAAGAAGACGAGCTTGCCCGGAGCGACCTTCTTCTCGCGCATGAGTCGGAACAGCCGCAGGAAGAGCCGTCGCTTCACCGGGTTCCCGGAGAGCAGGTAGATGGCCGCGAGCTTCAGCGAGAGCCAGACCTTCCCGAGCAGGCCGATCTCCGGGTTCGGGTTCTCGTGCGCGAAGTTGCCGTTGCCGAAGTGCCGGACCGCGCGCTCCTCCAGATCCTCGAACGAGTAGTAGTGCTCGATGGCGGCCATGTTGGCGTCGAACAGCTCGAACTGGCCGACCTTCGCGTAGTGCATCACCGGGAACATGCCGCCGCTGAAGTCGCTGGGGCGGCCGTACCAGCGCCCCTCAGCGAGCACGCGCCGGTGGAGCTGGGTCCCGGGGATGACGTCGAGCACGTTCAGGTTCGCGTACCAGAGGTCGTTCTCGACGAGGAACCGGTGGATGGAGTCGTACTGCTCCAGGGTGTCGTGGTCGAAGCCCACCACGAACGAGGCGTTCACCTCGATGCCCGCCTGGTGGAACTTCTCGATCGCCTGGCCGAAGCGCTCCACGCGGTTCTGGCGCTTCTGGGCCTCGCGCAGGCTCTCGGCGTTGACCGACTCGAAGCCGATGAGCACGTGCAGGCACCCCGCCTCGGCCATCTCCTTCAGCAGGTCGGGGTGCTCGGCCAGCTCCAGGCTCGCCATGCAGAACCAGAGGATGCCGAGCGGCTTGAGCCGGCGCATCAGCTCGTGCGCGTAGGGCTTGTTCGC
>CAZAIE010000150.1:3915-10527 GCA_964485035.1 uncultured Myxococcaceae bacterium
CCAAATCGGCGGTATACGCCAGCCGATACTTCAAGGGCTTGTTCGCGGTGAGGTTGTCGTCCACGAAGAAGACCATCTTCACCGGCAGCGACTCGATCTCGCGGATGACGTCGTCGATCTCCCGGTAGCGCATGCCCTTGCCGAACAGTTCCGGCACCAGGCAGAACTCGCAGCGGTAGGGGCACCCGCGCGAGACCTGCACCGGCAGGGCCGCCATCTGCGAGGTGTCCAAGAGGTCCCAGCGCGGGATCGCCGAGCGCTTGAACTCGTACGGCTGGTCGGGCTGGTAGGTCTGCTGCAGCGCGCCCTTCTCGAGGTCCGCGAGGACGCGCGGCCAGGTGCCCTCCGCCTCGCCCTTCACCACGCAGTCGACGTGCTCGAGGGCCTCCTCGACGTTGAAGGAGACGTACGGCCCGCCCGCGACCACCGGGGCCTTCCGCTGCCGGAACAGGTCGCCGATCTCGAAGCCGCGGCGGCAGTTGGTGGAGATCATCGTGAGGCCCACGAGGTCCGGCTGCGGCTCGCCCGGGCCGGGGATGGGCTCGAGCTCCTCGTCGATGATGCGGACCCGGTAGCGGTCGGGTGTCAGCGCCGCGAGCAGCGGCAGCGAGCCGGGCGTCATCCCGGTCTTCTTGCCCAGCAGCCGGTTCATCCCGATGTTCGAGGCCGGCTGCTTGATGTCCTGGATGGGGTTGATCAGCCAGAGCAGGGGCTTCGCGGCGCTCATCAGATGACCTCCGTCCCGGTGCGGATCGTCCAGAGCCGGCCGACCTCTTCGTAGAAGCGCTCCAGGGGGAGCGTGGTCTTCATCACGCAGTTGAAGAAGTTGTACTTCGCGAGGTCGCGGTCGACGATGCGCGCGCGCTCCTGCTCGTGGAGTTGCGTCCCGGGCATCGGCGTGAGGATGGTGTAGCCCGCGAAGGCGGTCGAGTGCGCGGCCGCGAACTCTCCCAGGGCGCGGAAGTCGTCGAGTCCGTACTCGGGCGGGACGACGTAGTTGGCGCGCAGCTTCACGCCGTTCTCGTGGCAGACGCGCAGCCCCTCCTGGAGCTGCTCCGTGTCGAGGTTCTTGCGGTACCGCTCCCGCTCCTCGGGGCGCGGGGACTCGAAGCCGGTGATGGCGATCTTCAGGCCGAGGCGGGCCATCTTCTCGACCAGGCGCGGGTGGCGCGCCGCCATGTCCATGCGCAGGTCGATGACGTAGCCCTTGCGGATGCCCTCGGCCTCGATGCGGTCGAACAGCCGCTCGATGAACGCTGGCTCGGTGAGGGTGTTGGCGTCGGCGAAGCGGACCACGCCGTAGTCGTCCAGGCCCTTCAGCTCGGCGATGACGCTCTCCACGTCGCGCTGGAAGAAGCCGCCACCGAAGCCAGGCCAGATGGAGCAGAACGAGCAGCGGCAGGGGCAGCCGAGGGAGGTATAGAGGTAGGTCACCCGCTCCGGCGCGCCGCCTACGCGGTAGGTCTCGCGCCAGCGCGCGAGGAGCGAGCGGTCGGGGAGCAAAAAGTCGCGCCCGACGAGGTCCCGCGGCGTGGGGCGCGCACGGCTGGGTCGCAGCCGGTCCCCGTCGCGGAAGAGGATGCCGCCCACCGAGTCGAGCGGCCGTCCCGCGCGCCTCGCCGCCAGCACCTCGCGCAGCGTGTACGCGCCCTCGCCGGAGACCACGACGTCCACCGCCGGGTCTTCGAAGTCGCCCGGGCAGAGGGTCGCGTGGAGTCCGCCGGCGACGGTGAGGAGGGCAGGGTCGAAGGCTCGGGCCTCGCGGAGCAGCTCCATGCCCGCGGGGTGCTCGGAGGCGATGAAGGTGACGCCCACCACGTCCGGCCGGAACCGCTCGAGGTGCTGGCGCAGCAGCAGGCGTGGAGGCGGAGCGTCGGGGATGAGGTCGTACTCGCCCTTCAGCTCCAGCAGCTCGACCTGGTGTTCGCCCTGGAGCGCGGCGGCGACGGTGAGCAGCCCCAGCGGCGGACCGATGAGCTTGCGGTGGATGAACTTGCGGCCCTCGGGAGGCGCGCTCTCGAGGATCGCGTTCCACGGCGAGCGTGGCGGGTTGACCAGGAGCACCTTCATGCGCGCGCCCTCGCGCAGAGCCGCTCGGCGGCCGCCTGCAGCTCGCTTCGGGGGACGAGCGCGTCGACGAGGCCGGCGCTCCTCGCATCCTCGGCGCCGAGGAGTGCACCCGTGAGCACCAGCTCGATCGCCTTCTGCGCCCCGACGACCTCCGTCAGCCGGACCGTGCCGCCACAGCCGGGCAACAGCCCGAAGGTCGACTCCGGCAGGCCCAGCAGCGCCGAGGGTGTAGCGAGGCGGAAGCGGCAGGCCAGCGCCAGCTCGAGCCCGCTGCCCAGGCAGGCCCCGTCGATTGCCGCGACGGTGGGGTAGGGGAGCGACTCGATCTCGTGGAGGGCCTGGGCGTCTGCGAGGAGGGCCGGCTCGATGTCGGCGCTCGCGCCCGACCGCCGGAGTTCGTCCAGGTCAGCGCCCGAGGAGAAGTGGCGGCCGGCGCCGCGGACGACCAGACCGTCCACGTCGAGCCCAGGGAGCACTTCGCGGGTGAGAACGGAGAGCTCCTGGAAGAGCGCCCGGTCCGTGGCGTTGCGCGGCGGGGCGGCGAGGACGAGCGCGGCGAAGCGCCCGTGCCGCTCGAGGGCCAGCCGGGGGTGCGCCTCAGCCACGGGACCTCCGCAGCAGCTCGCAGAAGAGCGCGGTCTCCCGTCGCAGAGCCTCCTCCCGCGGCAGCCGGCGCGCGTTGTGGAGGGCCTCCATGAGGGCGTGGACCAGCGCCGGGGGCTTCTCTGCGACCAGCGCGGCGAGCATCGCCTCCGCAGCCTCCTCGACCTTCGCGGTCGAGACCACGCGGTCGACGAGCCCGAGGGCGAGCGCCTCCTCGGACTCGACCAGCCGGCCGCTCACGACGAGGTCGATGGCCGCGCGGTGCTCGCGGCCGGCGGCGAGCAGCGTCCCGCCCAGTCCCGGGAGCAGGCCGTGCGTGGACTCGGGGAAGCCCACCATCGCGCCGGTCGAGGCGACCCGGAAGTGGCAGGCCAGGGCGATCTCGAAGCCTGCTCCGAGGCACTGCCCGCGGATGGCCGCGACCACCGGCACCGGGGCGAAGCGCAGGGCGTCGAGCAGCAGCTTCCCGCGGTCGAGGTCCCGGGCGAGCGCGGCGGGGTCCTGAGCCTGCTCGGCCAGGCGTGCCAGGTCCGCGCCGCCGCAGAAGTGCCGGCCCTCGCCGCGCACCAGGACCCCGGTCAGGTCGGGCGAGGAGAGGAAGTCCCGGAGCCGGTCGGGCTCGCAGAACGCGGGCGAGGTCAGGAGGTTCTGGGGAGGGCTTGCGAGCGTGAGGACGCCGAGCGCTCCCCCCCTGTCGAAGGTGACCATCCCTCAGCTCCACTCGGTGCCGAAGAGCCCGGCGAGGGCGACCCGGAGGTCTGCTTCGGAGAGCTCCCCGGCGGCAACGAAGCGCCGGCAGGTGTCGCCGAAGAGCCGCTCGAGGTCAACCGCGCAGACGGAGGTGGAGGCGTCTTCGGGCCAGGGGAGTGCGGTACCGCACAGCAGCCCGTCGCCGTTCTTGCGCCCGAGCTTGCCCAGGGCGACCAGCGCGGCGATGCCCCGCCTCAGCGAGGGGAAGGCGTCCGGCGCCTCGCGGCAGTACTGCTCCAGCGCGGACGCGACCGTGTCCAGCCCCACCGCGTCGAGCAGGGCGAGCTGCCCCGTCGGGAGCAGGGGCGACCGGGACGCGGCGTCGACGACCTGCGGCGGTGCACCCTGCTGCACGAGCTGGAGGCAGCGGTCCTGGAGCGGGAGGAACAGCCGGTTCACCGCGAAGGCGTTCCGCTCGTCCTGGACGATGGGCTTCAGGCCGCAGCGCTCGACGAACGCCAGCGTGGCGGCCCGCCCGGCATCCGAGAGCGTCGAGGGCAGCACGACCTCGAGGAAGCCGGCCAGCTCCACCGGGTAGAAGAAGTGCGTCCCGGCGCAGCGCGGGTGGAGCGCGCTGGGAGCGATCGACGACGAGCAGGTCAGGAGCGGAGCGTCCGCCGGGAGCCTCGACTCGACCGCCCGGAGGAGCTCACGCTTCAGCGCGAGCGACTCGGCGACGCACTCGAGCAGCAGTCCCGCGGGCGGCGCGGCCGCGTGGTCGTGGAAGCTCGCGCGGCCGAGGTCGAGCGGGAGGTCGTCGTCCGCGAGGCGTCGGGCGTCCCTGCGCAGCAGGTCCTGCAGCGAGGCCAGGCCGGCCGGCCGTCCGGCGAACGCGACCGAGAGCCCCCGCCGCAGGAGCCAGGCGCCGACGTTGCGGGCCATCTTGCCGGTGCCCGCGAGCAGCACGTCCGCGCGGCTCAAGGAGGGCTCCGGCCGTCGAGGTTCTTCACGTTCAGGTACCGCAGCGGTGCGTCGATGAACCGGCCGATCTTGGTGAGCGCGAAGCCGGGGCCTGCCTCGAAGACCGTGTCCACGCCCAGGGACGCAAGCGCGAGCACCGCCTGCTCCCAGTCGAGCGGCGTGGAGAGGTTGGCCGCGGTGAACGCCTGCAGGTCGGCCGCGCTGCGCAGCGCGCCTCCCCGCCCGCCGAGGGTCGAGAGCAGCGGGATCCCGGGCTCACGCCAGGTGAAGCGGCGCAGCTCCTCGAGGAGCCTGGCCGAGGCGGCGTGGAGCACCTCGGGGTGGTGGTACGGCACCTCGCGCTCCAGCCAGCCGACGTGCGTCGCGCCGGCCTCGCGGGCCTGCGGCTCGAGGGCCTCGAGGGCCTCGAGCGGGCCCGAGATGACCTGGGAGAGCTCGCTGTTGTGGATCGTCCGCCGGGACCCGGGGTGGCGCTTCGCCAGCGTCTCGACCTCGGCGGCGTCGAGGCCGACGAGGCCGAGCATCCCCCACCGCCCGGAGGAGGCGGCGGCGACCGCAGCGGCGTGGGCGGTCTGCACCACGCGGAGCGCGTCCTCCTCCGCGAGGGCGCCACAGGCCGCGAGCGCCGCGTAGATCCCCATGCTGTGGCCGGCGACCACGGCCGGCCTGGACCGAAGCGACGCGACGAAGCCCAGGCTGTAGGCGCAGGTGAAGAGCTGGGAGGCGAGCGCCGGGAGGCGTTCCACCCCTCCCTGCTCCAAGGCGTGCCAGAGGTCCAGCCCGGCGAGCTCGGAGGCGAGCGCGAGGCGCGGGCGGAAGTGCGCGCTGCGCGCCGCGGCGAAGGCGGCCTCGTTCCCGCAGAGGCCGGTGGCGACCCCGGGGAAGACGCAGGCGCTAGCGGCGGACAACGGAGTAACCCGCCTGCATGAACTTGCTGACCTCGGTGACGAAGCTGACGATGCGGTCGCCGGGGCTCAGCTTCTCCTCGCGCAGGATGCGGTCGAGGCAGATGAACGGCATCGGCGGCCCGCAGTAGCCCTCCTGGTCGAGCTTCGTGTAGAGCGCCGAGGCGGGGATGCCCAGGGTCTGGCACTCCTCCATCACCGACTCCACGATGTGGCGGGCGGGCAGGTTCACCTGGAAGAGCTTGATGGTCTCCGGGGCGAGGCCACCCTGCTGGAGCATGCGCTTCAGGCCGTTGAAGAAGACCGAGCCGCCGGGCTCCTGGAAGACCTCGGTGGCCAGCGCGTTGCGGAACTGCTGCCGCAGGTGGTGCAGGCCCTTCTCGAACTCCTCCTTGGGGTTCAGCCAGAGCGCGGGGCGCTGGTTGAACATCATCGACGGGCGCTTGCCGCCGACCGACTCGACGTAGGTCTGCTCCAGCTCGAAGCCGCTCGCGCGGGCCGGGTCGGCGGAGAGCACCAGCGCCCCGGCGCCGTCGGAGAGGAACCAGCGCAGGAAGAGCGACTCGCGGTCCACCAGCGGCTGGTTGAAGTACGAGGCCCGCAGCTCCGAGGAGGAGATGCCCGCGGAGACCACCAGCGCGTTGCGGTACTGCCCGCCGCGCAAGAGCTGGTGCGCGAGGTAGAGCGCCTTGTACGCCGAGGTGCAGTTCGCGTGGATCGAGAACTCGGTGCAGGTCTCGATGCCCAGCGCCTCCTGGATGCGCACCGACGCGGTGGGCATCTGGTCCTGGTGGGCGGAGCCGTAGCAGAGGAGGTCCACGTCCCCTGGCGCGAGCCCCGCGGCGTCGAGGGCGCGGCGGGCGGCCTTCACCGCCATCGTCACGTTGTCCTCGGTGAACTCCTTCGTCACCGGGTCGATGGCGTAGTGCACGTACTTGATCGCCAGGATCTCCTGGAGCACCGGGCGCGTGGACTCGACCCAGCGGCGCACCGCGGACGGGGCGTCGGTGAGCTCGCCCAGCATCTCCTCGATGCGCTCGAAGGGGATGGGCTCGCCGGGGAGGAACTCCCCCGAGCCGACGAGGTGGACGCGCTCAGCCACGCGGAGTCTCCGGCTCGTGTCGCGAGAAGATGCAGACCCCGTTCTGGCCCCCGAAGGCGAAGGAGTTGGACATGACGTGCGAGAGCGGCGCGGCGCGCGGCCGGTTGGGCACGTAGTCGAGGTCCAGCTCGGGGTCGGGGTCGGTGAGGTTCAGGGTCGGGGGCAGGACGCCGTGCTCCAGCGCCAGCAGCGCGATGGCCGCCTCGACACCACCGGCAGCAGCCAGGCGGGTTCGAGTTCGCCCGTTGCGCGGCGCGGGCC
>CAZAIE010000151.1:0-10491 GCA_964485035.1 uncultured Myxococcaceae bacterium
CGCCGCCGGGACTCTCTCGCCCCCAGCCGGACCTTGCGGACCGAAGAGGGCGCACGACGGAAGGCAGGCGGCGAGGAGGAGGAGCACGACGCGCATGGCAAGCCCTGGATTGGGATGGAATCGGAGAGGGTGTGCGGTTGAAGCCGAGGGGCCTTGCTGATAGCTGAACGCTCGCCGACTTCAAGGGGAAAAGATGGGTCCACGACTCGCAAGCCGCCTCGCCCGCGCCCGCGCGCGCCTCCACCAGGCCATCCGCACCTACTTCGCGCAGGAGTCCTTCGACGAGGTGGAGACGCCGTGCATGGTGCCCGCACCCGGCATGGAGCCGCACATCACCGCCTTCGAGGTCCCCTTCGTCCCCGAGACCCCCGAGGGCCGCGCCGCCACGCTCTACCTGCACACCAGCCCCGAGTACGCGATGAAGCGCCTCCTCGCCGAGGGCTTCGAGCGCATCTACTCGCTGGCCCGGGTGTTCCGGAACGGGGAGATCGCCCCGCACCACAACCCCGAGTTCACGATGCTCGAGTTCTACCGGGCGAACGCGGACTACGGCTCGCTGATGCGCGACCTGGAGGAGATCCTGCTGCGCGGCGGGCGCGCGGTCGCCCAGGCCGAGGCGGTGGAGGTGGAGGGTCGACGCATCCCCTTGGCGCGGCCCTTCGAGCGGCTCACCGTCCGCGACGCGCTCTTCACCCGCACCGGGCTGGACCTGCGCGAGCTCACCACCGGGCCGGCCCTGCGCGCCGCCGCCGAGGCCCGCGGCCACCGCGTCTCCGACTCGGCGACGAGCTTCGACGACGTCTTCTTCCAGCTCTTCCTCGACCACGTCGAGCCCACGCTGGGCATGGACCGCCCGACCTTCCTCATCGAGTACCCGGCGAGCATGGCCTCGCTCTCGCGGCTCAAGCCCACCGACCCCAGCGTGGCCGAGCGGGTGGAGCTGTACGTGGGCGGCCTGGAGCTGGCGAACGGCTTCAGCGAGCTCACCGACGGCCCCGAGCAGCGGCGCCGGCTGGTGGAGGAGCAGGAGTGGCGCCGCGCGAACGGCCGGCCGGTGTACCCGCTGGACGAGGCCTTCCTCGAGGCGGTGGGGCACATGCCGCCCTCCGCGGGCGTCGCGGTGGGGCTGGACCGGCTGCTGATGCTGTACCTGGGCGCGCGCCGCATCGACGAGGTGCTGCTCTTCCCCGCCCGCGACTTCTTCGCCCCGCCGCGGGGGTGACCCCGGCTTCTTCCTTGATCCCGGTGCGGCCCCCGCGGACAATCCCCGCGCCTGGCCCACTGGAGGCCGAATGCTGAAGAAGCTGGACCTGGGTACTCACAAGGAAGTCTTCGCCGAACCCACCCCGCTGGGCCTCATCGGGCTCGCCATAGGGTGCGCCGCCCTCACCCCCATCGCCTTCGGCTACTCGCTGACGGCGTCCGGCCTCAAGACCGCCGCGGTCTTCTGCCTGGCCTTCGGGGCGGGCTGCCAGTTCCTGGCGGGGATGATGAACTTCGCCAACCGGAACCTGTGGGGCGGCACCATCCTCACCGCGTTCTCGTTCAACTGGGCGCTGAACTGGTGGGCGCTCGACGCGATGGCCGGCGGGTTCGTCCCCGACCACACCACCCTGCTCGCCGTGGACGCGCTCTTCCTGGGCATCTTCGCGGTGCTGACGTACGGCTTCGGCTTCTTCAGCAAGCTGCTCTTCTTCTTCCTCTTCGACATCGACCTGCTCTACCTGGTGAAGGTCGTGCGCGGGCTGCTCGACCCGAAGTCGCCGCTGCAGGCGCCGCTGGGCGTCGCGGTGGGGGTGTTCACCATCGGGCTCGGCGTGCTGGCCCTGTGGATCGCCCTGGCCACGATGATGAACCCCACCGTGGGCCGGCAGCTGTTCCGCATGCCGGGGCCGATGTTCTTCGCGCCGGTGAAGCCGGGCTTCGACTTCAGCCTGCGCCGGGCCATCTTCGACGCGCTCTACGCGCACTTCCTCAAGAACGCCTTCGAGCCGCTCCCGCTCGCGGACCTGGAGAAGGCGGTGGCGGAGAAGGCGGCCGGGCGCAGCCTGCTGCCCGACCTGCACTACCTCGCCGAGCGCGGCGGCCTGAGCCTCTCGCCCGCGCAGGGCAAGCTCGAGGCGGTGCGGCTCACGGCGAACGGCATCGACGTCTACGAGCAGGACGTCCTGCGCAAGAACGGCTGAGGCCGCTCCGTCCCGCGGTCGCCCGGCCCCGTGGAGGGCCGGGCTGGTGAGCTACGGCTCGACGAAGGCTACTTGCCGGCGTCCGGCTTGCGCGCCTCGACCAGGGTCATGAGGCTCTCGAGCAACCCGGTGAGTTGGCCTGCGGGCCCGCCCGCGCCGGCGATGCTCACGCTGCGCAACTCCTTGGGCGCCGGCAGCTTCGCGGCGATCTCGGGGAGCGACCGGATGAGCTGGGCGCGCACGTTCTGCTCGCTCAGCTCGTTCTCCACGGCCCGGCGCGCGCGCCGCTCAGCGACGTCCCGCTCGGCAATGACCGCCGCGGCCTTGCTGCGCGCCTCGGCGAGCGTCATCTCCCCCTCGGCCTTGGCCCGCGCCCGCTCTGCCACCGCCTGGTCCAGGCCCTTCTGCGCGAGCTGCGACTCGACCTCCGCCCCCAGCCGCTGCTTCTCGATGGCGAGGCGGTTGAGCGCCAGCTCCAGCTCGCCCTGGGCCTTGGCCTTCTCCGTCGCGCCCCGCTCGGCGATGGCCTTGCGCTCGGTCTCCAGCTCGACGTTGGCGCGGCGCGCGGTCTCGGCCTGGGTACGGTCGTAGGACTCGCGCTCGGACTCCGCGCGCCGCCGGCCGATCTCGCGCTCGGTCTCGATCTCCGCGGACTCGCGCGCCTGGCGGATCTCCAGCTCGCGCGAGGCGAGCTGCCGCTCGGTCTCCAGCTCGGCCATGCGGGCCAGCCGCTCCCGCTCGGCGCGGAAGGGCTTCTGCAGGTTCTCCCAGAGCCGCGTGCTGGAGACCACCGCCTCCTTGATCTGCACGGTGACGATCTTCAGGCCCAGGCCGCTCGCGCCCTGCCCCTTGTCGCGCGAGCCCTCGGCGACCGCGCGCAGGCGCGTGGTCAGCTCCTCGATGATCGGCTGCTTGTCGGCCAGCACCTCGTCGATGCGCATGGTGGCGACCTTGTCCTTGATCGCCGCCTCGGCCTGCTCGCGCAGCTGCACGTTGACGATGCGCATGGGGTCCTCGGCGTCCGAGAAGTCCAGGCGCCGGTAGGCCGTCTCCACGTCGTCGATGATCCACTGCACGTAGGCCTGCACCAGGATGCCCTGGCGCTCCACGCAGATGCAGCGCGCGTTGATGACGATGGTCTGCATCACCGCGGGGATGACCAGGAAGGCGTCGGTGTAGGGGTTGAAGGCGAAGCTCACGCCCATCCCGATGTTCACCGGCTTCTCGCGGCCGCGCCGGGTGTGCACCACGTAGACGTTCGGGGGCACCACCACCGTCTTCCAGCGCCACCACCCGGTGATCCGGTAGTCGATGGCCCGGCCGCCGCCTCCGGAGCCGCCAGCGCCGCCGCCGCCCACGGGCCCTGGGGCCGCGGCCCGTGCGATCGCCGCGGGTACGGCCACCTTGCGCTTCAGCTCGAGGTCCACGCGCTGCTGCTGTTGCAGGACCTCGCCCAGGTACGAGTTCGATTCCGAGTTCATGGAGCACCTCGCTTGAGGAGGCGCCCATGCTACCCCGGGCTGCTCAGCGGGGTTGCAGCCCCCGGGAAGGACCTCCGCGCCAGGCGACCCAGCCGCGCGGCGCGAGCTCGAGGTAGGGCGCCGGGAAGGCCTGGAGCGCGCCGCCCAGCACCGCGATCCACCGGTTCGCGGTGAGCGCCGTGGCTCCGGTCAGCGGTCCCGGGAGCGTGCACGCGAAGAGCTCCTTGCCGTGGCCCAGCTCGCGCAGCGTGTAGTCCACGCCCGGCGCGCCCGCCTGCTGGGCGTAGGTCACGACCAGCGCGGAGGACCGGGTGGTCAGCAGACTGGTCCCCGAGAGCGTCGTCCCTTGGACGGGAACGGCCCACCTCTCCACGCCGGTCGGCGCCGTCGCGCTGCGGTACCGCAGGGCCTGGCTGCTCCCGACCCACTCGCGGGACCAGAAGTAGAGGTTGTCCTCGTCGGAGAGGAGGTCGTCCCACGCCGAGACGCTGGTGGGGATCAGCAACGGGTCGGCTGGGGACCCTGGCGAGACCTCCGCGAGCCCGCCGTCGCGCCAGACGAGGACGCGCCCGTCACCGGCGAAGGCGAAGGGATGCCCTCCCTCGGACGTGCTCCACCTGAGCGCCCCGTCGGGGCCGATGGCGTGGACCTCGCCAGTCGAGGCCCAGCAGCCGTACGAACTCAGGTAGGTCGTCCCCTGCCCGTCGGTCACGAGCCCGTAGAAGTGACCGGGCCGGGAGAACTTCCAGCGCACCGCCCCGGTCGCCGCATCGAGCGCAACCAGGAACGCGAGGTGGTTCGACTCTCCGACCAGGAAGCTCGCCAGCACGAGTCCCCCGGCTTGTGGAGCGGCCAGGAGCCCGCCGTACGACGCGACGTAGCCCGCCCGATCTTCTGGGGTGAGCAGCGTCGCGAGGTCGATGGCCCAGACGCTCTCACCGTCGGCCGTGCGGTGCCGCGACAGGCGCGAGCGACCATCCGAGACGTAGGCGGCCCCAGCCCCGGCGTCCAGCGAGAGCGTCGCGCTGTAGCTGCTCCAGTTCCCGAGCAGCTCCTCCCGGAAGCGCACGAAGCCCTCCGAGGTGAGCGAGGTGAAGGCCCCGCCGCTCTTCGACAGCTCGAGCACGTAGAGGTGTCCCCGGTCGTCGACCGTCCCGGAGAAGCGCAAGGTCGTCCCGCCCTGCGGTGGGTAGGACCAGGCAGGTTCCATGGGGCCCGGCTCCGGGCGCTCGCAGACCTCGTCGCGGCACACGCCGCGGCCCTGGCATGGGGTGGCAGGGAAGCAGGTCGTCCCCTCGGGGACCGGGACGGTGCGGCACCCGCCCAAGAGACAGACGTCGGCGGTCTTGCAGTCGGCAGGGCCGCAGGGCGTGCCGTCCTCCGCGTCAGCGACGCCGCACCCGCTCGCCGGCTCGCAACGGGCGACCTTGCACGTCTGCGTCGGGACGGGACACCTGGCGCTCACGTCCTCATGCACGCAGCCCGCCGCCGGGTCGCACGAGTCGCGCGTGCACAGGTCCTGGTCGTCGCACACGACCGGGGTCCCGACGCAGGTTCCAGCGAGACAGACCGTCCCGGTGAGACAGGCGTCGGAGAGAGCGCAGGGGGTGCCATCGCCGAGGAAGGAGTCGACGCACGCGCCGGCCTCGGGGTCGAACGCGACGGCGTGGCACGCGGCTGGGCTCGGGCACGCGGGCGGCACCTCGGCGACGCCCCGGAGCCCGACCTGGACCTCGCGCCCGTCGAACCTCGCGACCAGGAGCGCCTCGAAGGTCCCCGCCTGCGCGGGGGCGAAGCCGACCCCGAGGCGGATCGACGAAGCCGGGGCCAGGTCCCACTCCGTCGCCTCCAGCCCGAACGGCGCTGCGGCCTCGAACTCCACACGGACAGGAGCGCGGGAAGCGTTGCGCAGCGTGAGTTCCCGCGAGAGCGGATGACCGACGAAGGCGCGGCCGAAGTCGAGGGCCAGGGGGTCGAGGATCAACTCGGCGCTGGTGGCGGAGAGAGCGGGGTCACCGCACGCCGCGAGCGCGAGCGCAGCCACGAGCATCGGTCGGAAGAGCGAAGGCATTTGCCAAGGTCCCCAGGCCCAGAGGTGCCGCCAGACCATGCAATTTGGGGACACCCGCCAGCGGCTGTGTTTCCGCGGGGTTGCGGGCTCGACCCCGGTGCGGGGCCCTCAGGAACCTGAGGCGCTCCGTCGATTCGCCACGTCGGCTAGAGTCGGCGTGTGCGAGCGAGGGAGGGCCCATGGAAGGCTGGCAGGTGGGAGTCGCAGTGGCGGTCGGCGGCGGGGTCGTCGGGCTGCTGGCGTTCGCCGTCTCCGGGATGCGCAAGGACGACCAGCGCGCCCAGGAGCTGGACCGGACCGTGGTCGAGCGGTACTGCCGGCTGGTCGCCGAGGAGCAGTACGAAGAGGCCTTCCGCGAGTGCCTCACCGGGGGCTACCGCAAGCAGACGCAGGTCCAGAGGTTCGCCGAGGCGCAGAAGAAGCGGCGGGCCGAGACGGGGCCGCTCCAGTCCCGCAAGCTGGTGCGGGTGCAGGCCAGCCGAAACCTCTTCAGCGGCGAAAAGACCCTGCAGCTGGGCTATCAGCTGGGCTACGCCGGAGGCGAGCGGTACGGCGTCGTCACGCTCAGCAACGCAGACGGGGAGTTCCGCATCGACGGGACCTACCGGGAGGCCGCCTCCGAGACGCTCGACTTCGAGGTCTGGTAGCGACCTCCGCGCGGGACGTGCATCCCTTCACCGGAGGTGCCCGTGAACGTCCTCATCGTTGGCGCGACCGGCTTCGTGGGCGGGGCCCTGATCGGCAGGCTGCTCGCCGACGGGCACTCCCTGCAGGCCCTGGTGCGGAACCCCGCTCGCGCGCGTGAGGCGCTCCCGGACGCGGTCGGGCTCGTCCCGGACGCGAACCTCGGCGCGGCCCTCTCGTCTGCGGACGCCGTGGTGAACCTCGCCGGCGAGCCGATCCTTCCGCGCCGCTGGACCCCTGAGCGCAAGGCGCTCCTGCGCTCCAGCCGGGTCGACCTCACCCGGCGGCTGGTCGAGTCGATGGCCGCCCATGCGCCGAGGGTCTTCGTGTCGGTGAGCGCCGTGGGCTTCTACGGCGATCGCAAGGACGAGGAACTGACCGAGCGCTCGTCGCCCGGGGACGACTTCCTCGCACGGCTCTGCGTGGACTGGGAGGCGGCGGCGCGCGGGGCCGAGGCGCTGGGCACGCGGGTGGTGCAGCCTCGGCTGGGGGTCGTCCTGGGCGCAGGCGGCGCGCTCGGTGCGATGCTGCCGCCGTTCCGGATTGGGCTGGGCGGCCCGTATGGACCGGGGACGCAGTACATGCCCTGGGTCCACCTGGACGACGTGGTCGGGGCGCTCGTTGCATCGCTGGGCGACGACCGCTACGCCGGGCCGCTCAACCTGGTCGGGCCTGCGCCTTCCACCAACCGGGACTTTGCGCGGACGCTGGGGTCGGTCCTGGGCCGTCCGGCGATGATCCCGGCCCCAGCCATGGCCATGCGCCTTGCCCTGGGAGAAGCGGTCTCGGTCCTGCTCGGTGGCCAGAGAGCGGTACCGGAGCGGCTCCAGGCGCTCGGATACGCGTTCCGCTTCCCTTCGCTCGAGGCCGCGCTGCGAAGCGCGGTCGGGCGCTGACGCCTTTCACCAGTCTGCCCTTCGATTGCACGGGCTCAGGGTGGCCTGGAAGGGGGTTGGTCTTCCAGGGGAGGGATTGCGGGCAGACGCACACTTCCATCAGGCGAACCCAGCGCACCCTCCCCGTTCGGGTATTACTTAACGCCAATTAAGTAACCCTTCCCGATCCCCAGGGCACCCCCAGGGCCGGTCGGAGGGCGAGCCCCGCTGGGGGCGCCGACAGGCGCCGCGCGCGTAGGCCGCTGGATGAGCCATCCGACTCGGGGTCACGAGGCAGCCCGCAAGACACGTCGCGCGGGGGCCGACCGGCCCCCCTTCTCCGGCCGTCGCTCGGGCGCGGAACCCTGGAGACTCTTCCCCTTCAAGGCCCCTCCCCGACCATCCAGGGGTGTGGTGCAAAAAATCGGAGTGGCCGCGCGAGGCTCTCCTCGATCTCACGCCCCGAGCCCGCGGCCACGTAGCCCGGGTTGGGTCTTCTCTCTCTGGCGTCCTCGAGAGTCCAGGCCCCCCGCCCTTCGACGGCCACCTCACGGCGTGACCAGCCGTCCGGTCGTCGCCACGCGGGCCAGCCAGGGCACGGTGGAAGTCGGGGTCCGCTCCAGCGTCCCGAAGTCCACCCGGTACAGCCCGAAGCGCGGGCCCAGGCCCTGCAGCCACTCGAAGTTGTCGAGCAGCGACCAGTGGAAGTACCCGCGCACGTCCAGGCCCGCGGCGAGCGCGTCCCGCAGGACCTTGAGGTGGTCGTAGAGGAACCAGCTGCGCCTCGTCCCCGACTCGTCCGCGAGCCCGTTCTCGGTGACGTAGAGCGGCAGCCGGTACCGCGAGAGCTCGCCGAGCAGCGCGGCGAACCCCTCGGGCCAGCACTCCCAGCCCAGGTCGGTCAGGCCGCGGCCAGACGCATCGCGGTAGACGGCCTCGACGAACGGCGGAGCGAGCTTCGCGCCCACGTGGATGCGGCTGTAGTAGTTCACCCCCAGCCAGTCGAGGGAGCCGCGCCCGCCGTCGATGGTCTCCCGCCGCCAGAGCCGGCCCGGCATCTGCAGCCTCAGCTCGCCCTCGGTGAGCGCGCGCGGGACGGCGTGGTTGTACAGCTCGTGCGCGTAGCGGTGGATCACCTGGTCGACCGGGCTGAGCGCGCGGAGCGGGGCGAAGGCCACGGCGTTGTGCGCGAGGCCCACCGGCGTCGTCGGGTCCACCTCGCGCAGGACCTCGCGGGCGACCACGTGCGCGCGCATCAGGTTCGCGGCGACGCTCCCGAAGGTCTTCAGGTCGCGGATCCCTGGGGGCATCTGCGCGTCGGCGTACCCGCCCAGCAGGAAGACCATCGGCTCGTTGAGGGTGCACCACCAGGACACCGTGCCGGCCAGCGTCTCGGCCACCTTGCGCACGAAGCGACGGAAGGCCTCGAGGCTGCGCGTTCCCGTCCAAGGGGTCTGCTCGTGGAACCAGGCGGGGTGGGTGAAGTGGTGGAGGGTGACCATCGCCCGGATGCCGCGGCGCTCGAGCGACTCCAGCATCTGGCGGTACCGCTCGAGCGCGGCGTCGTCGAAGCGCCCGGGGGAAGGCTCGATGCGGGCCCACTCCACCGAGAGCCGGTAGGCGCCCAGGCCCGCCGCAGCCAGAAGGTCGAAGTCCTGCTCCCAGCGGTTCCAGTGATCGACCGCGCGGCCGCACGGAGTCTTCGTCTTCCCCGCCCGCTCCCACGCCGACCAGTCGCACTCGATGCCGCCCTCGACCTGATAGGCCGCGGTGGCCGCGCCCCACGCGAAGCCCTCGGGGAAGTCGCGGGCCGTCTCGTCGCTTCGCGCCATCCCGTCCTTCCCGGCTAGAGCAGCCCGCGCGCCTTGTCGGACTCGAGCTGCTGGTAGAGCCGGTGCAGCTCGGGGTCCACCGCAGCCAACTCCCTCGCCCTCAGGTCCATTTCCCGGCGGCGAAGCACCAGCCGCACCAGGTAGATGACCGGGTACAGGAGCCACATCGGCGGGCAGCAGGTGAAGAGCAGCGTCCACCCCACGAAGCGCAGCCACGAACCCGCCTCGGACGGCGCGCCGGCGAGGGCGTTGCCCACGCTCACGCGCACGTTCTCCCGCGAGACCGTGAGCGTGGGGTCGAGCAGCATCGCGGACTTGAAGGCCAGGGTGGCGTCCGCCTCGCGCCCCAGCCGCGAGAGCACCACGCCGTAGTTGTTGAGCACCCCCGCCTGGCGAGGGTCGAGGCCGAGGCTCTGGCGGAAGTGCGCGGCGGCGTCGCGGGGGTTGCCGCCCTGGGCGTACACCTCGGCCAGCTCGGCGTGGAGGGAGGCCTCGTCGGGCGCGAGCCGCAACGCCTGCAGCAGGAGATCACGCGCCTCGAGGAGCCGGTCCAGCGCGGCGAGCGCACGGGCGCGGGAGCGCAGCGCCCAGGGCGAGGAGGGATCGAGCCTCACCGCGGTGTCCGCCGCCGCGAGTGCCTGGTCGCGCTGGCCCAGCGCCAGCAGGGCGGCGGAGTGGAGCCGGTGCAGCCACTCCCGCTCCGGGTCGAGCGCGAGGCCGGCCTCGATGGCGCGGAGGGCGTCGGCGCCCTGGCCGAGCCCGAGCAGCGCCTGCGCGAGGGCGCCATGGGCCTCGGCGTCGGTGGGCCGCTCGGCGACCGCGCGCCGGGCCTCGTCGCTGGCGTCGGCGAACCGGCCCAGCTCCAGCGCCGCCTGGGCCCGCCGCAGCGCGCCCTTGCCTGCCTCCGAAGCGTCCATCTCCTCTTCCCTTCAGGCGGCGTCCTGCCGCGCGCGGAGGATAGCAGGGGCCGTCGGGTTGGCGACGGCGCGGGAGTGTGATTGAACCTCTTGACCCCTGGTGCGGAGGAACCATGAAGCTCCTGAAGCTGCTCGGCGGACTGGTCGTGTCATCGATGGTCATCGGCGGCATCGGGCTCTTCGCGGGGCTGGACTTCACCTCCCAGCTCGCGGCCGCGGACACCAAGGCGGCCACCGGCGCGGCGATGCAGGCCATCTCCTTCAACCAGGAGATCATGGAGGTGGTGGGCTCGCCCATGACCTTCGGGGACCCCGCCATCCAGCGCTCCGAGCGCGGCTTCGTGGGCCCCAGCACCGTGACCCTGAGCCTCGGGGTGGAGGGGCCCAAGGCCAAGGGCAAGGCGACGGTCACCGTGGTGCGCCCCGGACCGCGCCAGAAGTGGCG
>CAZAIE010000152.1:0-10382 GCA_964485035.1 uncultured Myxococcaceae bacterium
GGCGGCATCGGCCCCGACGCGGCCGAGCCCGGTCTGGACGCGGCCCAGGCCGGCGCCGACGCCGCAGCCCCCGGGCCGGACGCCGGGTCGTCGCCACGCCCCCGCGGTCAGTGCGCCACCGACTCCCACTGCCCCTCCGGCTATACCTGCGTCGCCAGCGCCCCCGGTGGCCTCTGCAACGGCTGCATGGGCGACTGCGATCTCTCCGGGCCATACGAGTGCGCGTACGGCGGGTGCAGCCGCACCTGCGTGACGGACACCGACTGTCCGGCCGGGCTGAGGTGCGCCACCACGGCCGGCCTGTGCGCCCTCATCTCCTGTGGCACCTGTCCTTCGCCCTACGTCTGCGAGGGCGGGCTCTGCCGCAGGCCCCCGTGCCCGAACGGCGTCGGCGACTGCCCCGCCGGGTGGGGCTGCGCCAAGGGCTACTGCGACGAGCCCTGACCGCCCGCCGGGTTGTCTCGCGCAGGACTTCGGTGGAAGCTCGGGGGCCTGCTCGGGGCGGGTTCCAGATGCAGCTCAACGCAGATCAACGACTCCAAAGGAGCGACACGTGGCGACTCTCCAGTTCCTCGGCGCGGCCGGCAGTGTGACGGGCTCGAAGTACGTCCTCGAGGCGAACGGGAAGCGGCTGCTGGTGGACGCCGGCCTCTACCAGGGCAAGAAGGAGCTGCGTGAGCGCAACTGGAAGCAGCTCCCCATCGCTCCGCGCGACCTCGACCACGTGGTGCTCACCCACGCGCACATCGACCACACCGGCTACCTCCCGGTCCTGGTGCGCGACGGCTACGGCGGTCGAGTGCTCACCACGCACGCGACCAAGGACCTGCTCGGGCTGCTCCTGCCGGACTCCGGGCGGCTCCAGGAAGAAGAGGCCGCGACCGCGAACAAGCTGGGCTACTCCAAGCACAAGCCGGCCAAGCCGCTCTACACCGAGGACGACGCCAAGGAGAGCCTCACCCACCTCGACTCCATCGCCTACGGCGAGCGCCGCGAGCTGTGGAAGGGCGTGACCGTCACCTTCCGGTCGGCGGGTCACATCCTCGGCTCCGCCACCGTGGAGGTGGAGATCGACGAGCCGGGCAAGCCGCTGCACCGCGTGCTCTTCAGCGGCGACCTCGGCCGCTTCAACGCCCCGGTGATCCCCGACCCCGTGCAGGTGAAGGAGGCGACGACGGTCCTCGTGGAGTGCACCTACGGCGACCGCGCGCACGGAGCCGCGACGCCGAAGGAGAGCCTGGCCGCCGCCATCAACGACGGCGCGCGCCGCGGGGGCGCCATCGTCATCCCCTCGTTCGCAGTCGGGCGCGCGCAGGACCTCCTCTACTACCTGCGCGAGCTGGAGAACGAGGACCGCATCCCGGTGCTGCCGGTGTACGTGGACAGCCCCATGGCGGTGGACGCCACCCCCATCTACGCGCGGCACGTCGAGGACCACGACGAGGCGATGCAGGCGCTGCTCAAGAGCGGGGCCCGGCCGTTCCACACCCGCAACGTCCACTTCACCCGGACGAGGGACGAGTCCAAGGCCATCAACAAGGTGAAGCAGTGCATCATCATCTCCGCCTCGGGCATGGCCACCGGCGGGCGCGTGCTGCACCACCTGAAGAACCGGCTCCCGGACGCCCGCAACACCATCCTCTTCGTGGGCTACCAGGGCGAGGGCACCCGCGGCCGCACGCTCCAGGACGGCGCCAAGACGCTCAAGATGTTCGGCGAGCTGGTCCCCGTGGGCGCCACCATCGGCACCGTGAGCGGGTTCTCGGCGCACGCCGACTACCAGGAGGTGCTGCGCTGGATGGACGGCTTCGCCACCCCGCCGCAGCGCGTCTTCTGCGTCCACGGCGAGGCGCCCGGGCTGCAGGCGATGAAGCAGCGCATCCTCAACCGCGGCTGGAAGGCCGAGATCGCCGGGTACCTGCAGAAGGTGGACCTGGGCTGAGGCGGCCGCGAGGGCTCAGCGCGGCTCCGCCGCAACGTGCTCGTGCCGACCATCCAGCGGCGGAGCCGCGGTCGACAGTCGACAGTTGAGGGTCGAGAGCAGGCCTCACGACCCGCCGGCCGGTTGCTGCGGTGCACTACAAATCCTCCCGCCCCGAGAAGCTTTCGAGCGTTCGTAGTTCAGTAGCCCAGCTGCGACTGGCGCGGCTTGCCGTACTTGTCCGGGACGAAGGCCGGCTGCGGCCGGTCTCCCCCGACGGCGAGCGAGAGCCGCGTCTCGCCCTCCACGCGCAGGCTCTGGCGCGTGGGCGTCGCCGCGGACTCGTGCCAGGCCTCGAGCTGGTAGTCGCCCGGGGGCACGCCCTTGATGACGAAGCTCCCGTTGGCGTCGGCCTGGGCGAACCAGGGGGTGTCCACCACGTAGATCCAGCCGATCATCGAGGTGTGGATGTTGCACAGGAGCTGGACCGGCCCCGGGGCGTCGAACGGCTGGTCCTTGGCGAGCCCGCCCTTGTAGAGGCCCAGGTCGAAGTCGTTGGGCCGCGAGAGCGAGAACACGTTGTGGGAGATCTCGTCGTCGTTGCGGAACTCCACCGACGTGCCCACCGGCACCGCGAGCACGCGTGGGACGAAGGCCTTTCCCTTCTGGGCGACCACCTTGCCTTTCGCGGGCTTCGGCCGCGGCGTCGCGCCCGACGCGCGCCGGAGCATCACCACCGTCCCTCCCGGACCGAGCGCACCGCCGCCGGTGACCGTCCCCAAGAGCGACGCCAGCGCCGGCCGCTCGGGCCTGGGCGCCTCGGGCTCGGGACGCGACGACTGGACCAGCACTGGAGGCTCCGCCTGGCTGCCCCCCGCCCGCCGGCGCGCCTCCAGCGCGAACGGGCGCGTCGCCGACTCCACGTCCGCGGGTAGGTCCGGAAGGCGCAGCAGCGACTCCCACCGCGCCGCGGCGGTCACGAAGTCGCCCGCGTCCCAAGCCGCCTTCCCTCCCGCGAGCAGGTTGAAGATGAGGTAGTGGCGCTCCACCGCCGCCTTGAACTGCAGGTCCTCTGGCGTCCGCACCGCGAGCGGCAGGGGCAGCTCCTCGCCGGCCCAGGGACGCGTGGGCTGGCGGGGCTCCTTCACCGGAGCGGCGACGAGGGCGGCGAGCATCACGGCGCGGATCAGTTCCATCGGGGCCTCGG
Source organism: uncultured Myxococcaceae bacterium (assembly GCA_964485035.1). Taxonomy (GTDB): domain Bacteria; phylum Myxococcota; class Myxococcia; order Myxococcales; family UBA5297; genus CAZAIE01. The sequence goes on from CAZAIE010000152.1 coordinate 3,129, forward strand.
GTCAGAAGGTGAAGACGAGCGAGCTCGCGTAGACGTCGTTGGGCACGTCGGGCGCGCCCTCCAGCTCGCGGTTGAAGAGCGCCTCCAGCTTGAGCTGGAGGCTGTCCCACACGTCCAGGCGGACGCCGCCGGTGATGCGGTCCACGGTGATGGGGGTGAAGCCCTCGAACTGCGCGTGGCGCCAGGAGTAGACGCCGTACACCGTCAGCCTGCGCAGCGCCTGGCTGGGGAGGTCGAAGCCGTAGGACGCCTGGACCCAGAAGCCGCGCGCCGCAAAACCCGAGGCGAAGTCGGTCACGCCCTGGCCGGTGAGCTTCTCGGGCTTCGTCCCCCGCTCCTCCCGGACCCAGACGTACTCGCCCGCGAGCTGGAAGCCGGCGACCAGGAAGCGGAGGTCGGCGCCCCACCCGGTCTGCAGCACCGAGGGATCGCGCTGGTCGTTGCGCGCCCCGTACATGCCGCTCGCCCCCAGCTTCAGCAGCACCTTCGCGAGCGTGAGCTCGTAGCCCAGCCGCGCTGAGCCGAAGGGCACCCCGGTGAGCGAGAGCGACGGCGCCTGCAGCGACTCCACGAACGGTGAGCCGTTGGTCGCGGCGACGTTGAGCGACACCGCCGAGGCCACAGCCGGGAACTGCACCCGGTAGAACGCCTTCACCCCCAGCGGCGTGCCGGTGGTGTAGCGGGCCATCAACGAAGGCGTGATGCCGGTGCGCAGGTTGGCCTGGTTGTCGAGGTACTCGATGCCGAAGACCGAGTCGAACCGGCCCACCGTCACCGCCAGCTCCGCCCAGTCGAAGGGGATGAGGCGGCCGAACGCCTGCTCCAGCTCGACCCGCGTGCCGTCCCCTTCGGTGCCGAACCGCGGGAGCAGGTTCAGTCGCGCGAAGACCAGCAGCACCGTCCCCGGGGGCGCGTAGCGCACGTCGAGGTTCACCGTGTTCACGAGGAACGAGCCCTTGCCGCCGATGCCCACCGAGCGCGGGAGAAAGCCGTTGGTGTACCGCCCGCCCGAGTCGGTCGAGGCCACCTCGCCGCGCGAGTTCACCATCGGCGCGAAGGTGTCCACGCCGTAGTCGGCCGGGAGCAGCGTGTCCCCGTCCCGGAAGCTGGTGCCGTTCCCCTGCGCCTTCACGTAGCCCACGTCGACGTAGCCGTGGAGCTCGAGCGCAGGGAGCAGGCCGACCGAGGGCGTGAACCCCTGCGAGTCCCCCTGCAGGACTTCCGGGGCCACGGCCTCGGACACGTCCCCGGGAAGCGGCGACTCGACCCCGGGCGACGACGCCAGCATCGAGATGAGGACCAGGGCGATCACGGGTAGGGGACCTTCTGTCCGGCGTAGTGGACCCAGGGGCAGTTGACCGTCATCGGCAGCCGCTCGAAGGCGTGCTCGGGGAGCAGCCCCTCGACCGCCTCCTGGGAGTCCAGGAAGTCACAGCCGTGGGGGAAGGAGGCCGGGTCCGAGAAGCAGGCCGGCTTCAGCGCGACGCGCAGCAGGTAGTCCCGGACGTCGGGGCGCGCCTCGATCTCCCTGGCGATCGCGGGCACGGTCACGCCGCCCACGTCCAGCACCCGCTGGCGCAGCGCGGGCAGGCTCGAGGGCACGAAGACCCCGGCGGTGGGCGGCACGAGGGCCGTGTAGATGCGCCAGAGCGAGCCGAACGCGGGTCGGTTCCCGGGCGCCCTGCCCTTCCGGCCCGACTTGAACGGCGCCGTCGCCCCGACCTTGGGGACCGGGAGCATCTTCCGGCCGTCGACGGCCGCGACCGAGAGGGCGAAGAACGGCGTCTCCTCGACGATGCCGCCCTCGTCGTACTCGAACCGGTCCACGCCGAAGTCGAGGACCGAGACCCGGATGCCGTCCGCCCAGGCCGCGCCGAGCCGCACCGGCTGGATCTCGCCGCCCGTGAACGGATGCACCGGCGCCGTCGCTCCCTCGGCCACGGCGGCGAGCAGGCCCTCGGGGACGATGGAGCAGGTCTTGGTCGGGCCCCGGTGCAGCGCGCTCGCCACGTCGAGGACGGCCTTGGACGTCTTCAGGGTCCCGGGGTCGGTCCCCGGGGGAACCACCGCGTAGTAGACGACCCAGAACGGGCTGTAGAAGGTCGAGCGCTCGCCCACCGAGAACACCGGGAGCGCTCCCGGGAGGAGCTTCGAGCCCGGCGCGGCGGCGTCCCACTCCGAGACGGGCAGGTACAGCGGCTGCACCCATATCGGCGGCCAGTCCATCCAGACCTCGGCGGTGAGATAGGCCGCCGGCTTGCCTTCGGAGTACCCCGGGACCACGTTCAGCCCGTCGTGGTCCGCGCGCTGGCGCACCTCGGCCGGCCCGAACGGATCCGACAGGAACGGCAAGGGCTCGCCGGCCGGGGTGACGATGTCGCGGGCGGGGATGCCGTACTCGTTGACGAACGCCTCCTGCCCCTTGGCCTCCTCCGCCCAGAACCGCAGCGGCCAGAAGCCCGAGCGCAGCCCCGTCGCAGCAACGTCACAGGCCGCGAGGCCGGCCAGGAGGACTGCGGCGAGCGGCGTTCTCATGCGATGGCCCCCGGGACGGAAGTGGGGACGGGCGCCTGGGCGAGCAGTGCCTGCTCGGCTCCCAGCTCATCCCCGAAGAGCTGCTTCACCAGCGCGGCCGTCTCCAGCACCGCTCCCTGCGACGAGCGCGGCAGCGCGGCCGCGAACTCGGCCGCCGACTGGAAGCGCCGGGAGGGATCGGGCTGGAGCGCACGCTCCAGGACCGCCCCGAAGGGGTCGGGCAGCGCGCGGATCCGCTGAAGGTCGGTGGGGGTCGGTCCGTTGGCCGCCCGCACCAGCAGCTCGTACGCCGTGCCCGCCCCGTACAGCGACTCGCCGCTGAGGCAGCGGTACAGCGTCAGGCCCAGCGAGAACAGGTCCGACCGGGCATCGACCGCGTGGCCGCGCGCCTGCTCGGGCGACATGCAGTTGACGTTGCCCTTGACCACCCCGCTCTTCGTCTCGCTCACCCGCCCCTCGGCCTTGACGATGCCGAAGTCGAGCAGCTTCACCTCGCCCCGGAGGGAGACGAGCACGTTGTTGGGCGAGACGTCGCGGTGGACGAGCCCCAGCGCGCGGCCCTCGTCGTCGGTGAGGGCATGGGCGTACGCGAGCGCGTCCAGGACGGCGTGGGCCACGTGCAGGACGACTCCCTCAGGCAGCGGCCGGCGCTCCTGCTCCCAGCGACGGCCGGCGAGGTGGTCGAGGTCGCGCCCGGAGACGTACTCCTGGGCCAGGAAGTAGTCCTCGCCCACCTTCCCGAAGTCGTAGACCGGGACGATGTTCGCCTGGACCAGCCGCGCCCCCAGCCGCGCCTCGTCGATGAACTGGCGCACCAGGTCGGGCTCGCGGGCGAGCTCGGGGCGCAGCCGCTTGAGGACGAAGGGGCGCTTGAAGCCCTCGGCGCCGAAGACGACGGCGAGGTGGACCTCTCCCATCCCGCCGACGCCCAGCCGCTGGATCAGCCGGTAGCGGCCGAAGCCACCTGCCTCCTGGGTGAGCGGAATCGGTCCCGGGAGCGGTCCGGGCGTCATCCGCGGGACCGTCGCGTCGATCCCCGGGAGGAGCTCGGCCCCGGTCTTCGGCGGCGTCAGCCGGGCGAGCTGCTCGCGGGTGGCCTGGAGCTGGGCGGCCGTCTCACGCAGCAGCACCTCGGCGTCCTGGCGCGGCCGGCGGAACCCCAACGCCACCGCTCCCAGCGCCAGCCCAGCTCCGACGAGCCAAGACAGCACCGCCGCGCTCGAAGCCGAGCGCTGGGCCTGCAGGAAGAGATCCTCGGTGGCAGCCACGGCCCAGAGCCCGACGGCGTCGGGCCCCTCCCCCAGCAGCGTCTCGGACGCCGCGACCCACCGCCTCGAGGAGGAGAGCCAGCGGGTCTGCCCGGCGCCGACCTCGGCCAGGACCTGCGCCTCTCCCGAAGCGGCGAGCAGCTCGCCTGCCCGCCTCAGTCCGAGCGGCGCACGCGCACGGCGGGAGAGAGACTCGAGCAGCGTCGCGTCCACCCGCTTGCCGACGACCACCACCGGCGCGAGCTCCGCTCCCGGCAGGTCGACGACCGCGAGCGCGAGGACGACCACCGCGCCCTCGAGCAGCACCACTCCACTGGAGGCCCGGCTCGCTCGCGCGCGCTGCACGAGCGAAGCAGGGACCTCGGAGGCCTTCGCCCCCAGCAGCACGTCGTGCTCTGCATCACCCAGCAGGAGCCCGGAGACCGCGAACTCGGTCCGCTGGGGCTGCCACCACGGCTCGGCGCGCAGCCCATCCTCGATGGTGGCCCGGTCGGGCGCCGCTGCGAGGTTGCGGATGGGGCCCGTCGTGGAGGCCGCCGAGGCCTGGGCATCCAGCTCGCGCAGGAGGCCTGCAAAGGCCTCTCGCGCGGAGTCGCGCACCTGGCTCGCGCGGCGCTCGCTCTCGACGTGGGCCGCTGCCTCGGCGGTCTCCCACGCGCGGCCCGAGCGCACCCGGGCGCCGGCCAGGGCGGCCAGCGCCAGGAGCACTGCGAGGATGCGTCGAGAGACTCTGGCCAAGGCACGGCCCCCAGCGGCTTTCGCCCGTCCCAGCACAGCTGTTCGGGAGCGACGCCCTGTTGGATGCGCGACCTCGCGTTTGGTGGCCGAGGACGAGCGCAGCGGGCAGGCACGCGGGCCCGACAGGCGCACAACGCCTCGGATTCAAGAGAGGTTTTCCGCTCAAGGCTCCAGCGCGACGGGCCGCCCCGACTCGGCGACCACCTCGCCGATGTGGGCGGCGACGGCGCTGCCCTTCTGCTCGAGCGCGTCGATCAGGTCCTCCAGGTGCTCGGGAGCCACGCAGAGCAGGAGCCCGCCGGAGGTCTGGGCGTCGTGGGCCAGCAGCACGTCCACGTCGTCCGCGCCCCGGATCTCGACGTCCGGCTCGTAGAACGCGAGGTTGCGCCGGGTCCCGCCGGGGACGCAGTCGCTGGCCGCCAGCGCCCGGACGTGAGGGAGCACCGGGAGGCGGCTGGTCCAGATACGCGCGGTGAGACCGCCACTGCCCAGCATGCCGCGCAGGTGTCCCACGAGTCCGAACCCAGTGACGTCGGTGCAGGCGCGCACGCCCACCTCCGCCATCGCCTCGGCCGCGACGCGGTTCAAGGTGGACATGGAGACGATGGCCGCGTGCAGCGAGTCGGGAGGGCACTCGCCAGCCTTCTGGGCGTTGGTGACGACCCCGGTGCCCAGCGGCTTGGTGAGCACGAGCTGGTCGCCGGGCTGCGCGCCGACGTTGCGCGCCACGCGGTCGGGGTGGACGAGCCCGGTGACCACCAGCCCGTACTTGGGCTCCTCGTCCTGCACGGTGTGCCCGCCCACCACCGCGATGCCCGCCTCGCGGGCCTTGTCGGCCCCGCCGCGCAGGATGTCCTGCAGCACCGAGAGGGGCACGCCCTCGCGCGGGAAGCCGGCGATGGCCAGCGCGAAGAGAGGCCTCGCGCCCATCGCGTAGACGTCGCTCAGCGCGTTGGCCGCGGCGATCTGACCGAAGGTGTAGGGGTCGTCGACGATGGGCGAGAAGAAGTCCACCGTCTCGACGATGGCGGTGCGGTCGTCCAGCTTGTACACGGCGGCGTCGTCACCCGTCTCCGTGCCCACGAGCACGTTGGGGTCGGCGAACCGCGGAAGTCCCTTGAGGACCTGGACCAGGTCCTTTGCCGGCAGCTTGCAGGCTCAACCACCGCCTGGGGTCAGCTGGGTCAGCCGCACTGGTTCCGTCATGGCACACCTCCGCTCGACACCCGTTGGAGAGCCTGGAGGAGCGCAGCCTCCTCGCCCGGGAGGACGGTCCGCGGGTCGACGATCACGCGGTCCGCCTCGACCCTCGCGACGACCGGCAAGGCGCAGCGGCGCAGCCGTCGTGCGAACTCGTTCGGCGAGGGCACCGGCAGCGCCAGGACCCACGTCTTCACCGACATCCCGGGCAGCGACCCGCCGCCCACCATGGACTCGGAGGGGACGACCTCGGCGCCGGGCAGCGCGGCCGCCCAGCTCCTCGCCTGCGCCTCGACCTGCGCGAGGTCCCTGGAGAGCGCGCGCCAGACGGGGACCTTGGACACGGCTTCGCCGCGCTGGTAGTGCCGCAGCGTCGCCTCGAAGCCCGCGAGGGTGAGCTTGTCCACCCTCAGGGCTCGCAGCAGCGGGAACGACTTGAGCCGGCCGACGAGCTCGCGCCGGCCCACCAGGCAGCCAATCTGCGGACCCCCGAGCAGCTTGTCGCCGCTGAAGCAGACCAGGTCGGCGCCGGCAAAGACGCGCTCCTGCACCGTGGGCTCGTGCGCCAGGCCGAAGGCGGCGGTGTCCAGGAAAGTGCCGCTCCCCAGGTCGTCCACCAGCAGCCCGCCACGGGAATGGGCGAGCCCGGCGAGCTCCTCGAGCGAGGGGTCGTGGGTGAAGCCCACCTGGCGGAAGTTGGAGCGGTGGACCGTGAGCGCCACCGCGGTGCGCTCCGACCAGGCCGCCTCGTAGTCGCGGGCGTAGGTGCGGTTGGTGGTGCCCACCTCCACCAGCGTCGCCCCCGACTCGCGCAGGACGTCGGGGACGCGGAAGCCGCCGCCTATCTCCACCAGCTCGCCGCGCGAGACCAGCACCTCGCGGCCCCGGGCGAAGGCGGCCAGGGCCAGGGTCACCGCCGCGGCATTGTTGTTGACGACCAGCGCGTCCTCGGCGCCCGCCAGCCGCGCCAGCAGCGCCGCGCAGTGCGTGTAGCGGGAGCCCCGCTCGCCCTCCTCGAGGTCGAACTCGAGGTTGGCGTAGCCGGCGGCCACCCGGGCGACGGCTGCCGCCGCTTCCTGGGACAGCGGCGCCCGCCCGAGGTTGGTGTGCAGCACCACCCCGGTCGCGTTGATCACGGAGAGGAGCGTCGGCCGGGCGGCGAGCTGGAGACGGCGCCCGCTCTGCTCGAGCAGCTCGGCCTCGGAGGGGCAGCCCGCGCCCGCGAGGATCGCCCGTCTGGTGTCGTCGACCACGGCGCGCAGGTTCTCGAGCACCAGCTCCCGGCCGTGCTCGGCCACCCAGCCCGCGACCGGACCGGCCTCGAGGAGCCGGTCGATCTTCGGCAGCTTGCGCAGCTCCTGGGAGGCGTCCATGGGCGGGATTTCTAGCACGTTCCCAAGTCGCCAACGCCCGTGGAACAGACCGACGTGGGGCGGCTGCAGCGACGTGATCCCCTCCCTCGACTCACCCGCTGCGGCCGTCCCCCTTTCTCTTCCGAACCTCCACTCGGACC
>CAZAIE010000153.1:0-10358 GCA_964485035.1 uncultured Myxococcaceae bacterium
GGCCCGAGGCGAGGGCTGCGACATTTGGCGCGGTCGGAGCGCGATTGCCAGGAGGGGCTTCGGGCACTAGCGTCCGCCCGTGGACCGTCGGACTCTCCTCCTCCGCTCTTCTGCCCTGGTCTGTTGCCCTGCTCCTGCTGCTCTACCTCCTGGGCACGATCCTCTTCGCCGCCACGCCCTTCCTCGCCTTGGCCCTGGTGTGGGCCGCCTCGACCTGGCGACGGCGCGTCTTCGCCTGGACCAGCCTCCTGATCGCCCTGACTCCTTGGGCGCTGCTTTTGTACTTCGTGTCCTCCCTCTACTCCCCCTGCGCGTTGCCAGCCGCCCCCACCTCGGAGTTCGAGAGTGCACCGCCAGCGGACCAGCAGCACACGCCCTCATCCAGCACCAACGAATTGAACGACCCGTCCCTCGAGGGCGTCAGTGCACCTCGCGCCCTCCGCCGGGCATGTCCACGCCTTGCCGCTCCCGCCGCACCGTGCCTGAATGCCCGCATGCCGACCGTCCCCAACCCGCACTGCGTCGAGGACGGGTGCGACCGCCCGCCGCTCGAGGACGACGCCCGCTGCGGGCTGCACTCCGCCCGGCTGGGGCCACTCCGAGACCCGAGGCCCAGGCACGTGGTCGTGCCTGCGGAGCGCATCCTCGAGGCCCCGCCTGCAGATACCGACCCGGCCGCGTCCCGGTTCCGCACCCGCGCCACGGTGACCTGGGTGATGGTCGCGACGCAGACGGTGCTCTTCGGGACGGTCTTTCTCCACGGCAAGCTGGCCGACCCGGACTGGGAGCTGCACAAGACGCTCTTCGTGCTGCTCCTGGCGGCCTGCGCCGCCTCGCCCATCGCCGCGCTCGTGGCAGTGCGGGCGGCCTCGACCTGGCGGCGCCGGACGCTCGCCTGGACCACCCTGCTGGTGACGGTTCTGCCGTGGGCGTGGGCGGCGCTCGACGTCTTCCGCTGGCGCCGCTGAGGGTCTACCCGGACGTCAGAGCTGGACCCAGTCCCCGGGCTCCCCACCCTCCCTGGCCGCGCTCCTTGCCCTGCCTGGCCTGGTCTGCTTTCTGCCTCACGGGCGGCTGTCGTGGCGGTGAGGTCCGGCTCGCCTTCAAGCAGAACGGCGCCTACCGGCACCTCCTGGTTGATCCGAGCGGAGGGCAAGGCACCACGCCTACTGGAAGGGACGCGCCGTCATCGCCTACCGGGACCTCACGGGCACGGCGATCCGCCTGGCGGTGCAGCGCTGACGGCCCGGCGGTCCGGGCGGGTAGAGTCCGGACCGCCATGGCCAACCGGAAGCCCATCACCGAGCTGCTGCAGCAGGTCCTCGAGCACCCCGACGACGACGGCGCCCGGGCGGTCTGGGCGGACGCCCTCACCGAGCGGGGCGATCCGCGGGGCGAGTTCGTCGCCCTCCAGCTCGCACGCAGCACCGCGCCCAAGGCCGTGAAGCGGGAGCGCTCGCTCTTCCTGAAGCACTGGAAGCAGTGGGTGGGCCCGCTCGCGCCCCAGCTCCAGCGGACGGACCTGCGCTTCGAGCGCGGGCTGCTCTCGGAGTGCACCTACCTCTACGCCTCGCGCCCGAAGCTGCAGAAGGTGCTGGGCGACCCGGTCTGGACCACCGTGACCTCGCTGGGCCTCCGCGACGGCCGGGGCCACGCGGACGTGCTGGACCTGCTCACGCACCCCACGCTGCGGTCGCTGCGGCGGGTCATCGGCCTGGACGCCTCGCAGCTGGCGGAGCTGGCGTCGCGCGCCGAGCCCCTGCCCTGGACCGACGTGACCTTCCAGCTCTCCGGGCGCGAAGAGCTGCCCTCGCCGGACCGGCAGCGCCTCACCCAGGGGCGCGCCCTTCCCGCCCTACGGACCCTGGGCGTGGACTGCGAGATCTGGGGACGTCCGTACGTGCCGATCTCGGAGCTGGAATGGCTGCTCCGGGGGCCGCTCGTGTCGCGGCTTCAGACGCTGCGCCTGGCGACGGTGGGGACCCTGGGCGAGGTCCGGGCCGCGGTCGACCCGCTCGCCGTCCCGCGCCTGGAGGTGCTCGGCTACTGGGAGAGCCACTTCTGCACCGAGCCGCTGGGAGCCCGCTACCTCTTCCACCGAGACGCTCGGGGCAAGCTCCGCCGGCTGGAGGTGTCGTGGACGCCGGCCCACCCGCTGCTCTACGACTCGCCGAGCCAGGTGCAGGAGGTGGCCGACCAGCTCGCGACCCTGCCGGGCGACGCACTCGCGGAGTTGCGCGTGATCGTTCCTGGAGGGCTGCCGACGGCGCCGCTGGAGGCTGCGGTGCGACGGCTCGAGCTCGAGCGCTGCGAGATCGTCGACGGGGGTTGAACGCCCGAGACCTCCCGACCGGGGGGAAGTCGCCATCCGAGAGCGGACGCACCGCTGCGACCCTCCGGATTCGGCTGGCCTCGCAGCGAGGGCGCCAGTGTATCCTCCACGGCGCCGCGTCCTCGGACCGGCTCCTCCCGGCGGCGACTCCGCGCACTTGGGCGCGCCTCCCGGACCGCGAGGGGCCGCAGCCGCGCGGAAGGAGCCCTTCCTTGCTGAGCTTCATCCTCAACCAACGCGTGGTCCGGACCGACGAGCGCCCAGGCATGGTGGTGCTGGAGTTCGTCCGCGACGTCTCCTGCCTCTCGGGCACCAAGGAGGCCTGCCGCGAGGGCGAGTGCGGCGCCTGCACGGTGCTCGTGGGCCGGCGCCAACCCGACGGCTCGGTGGCCTACAAGGCCTGCGCCTCCTGCCTGCTCCCCCTGGGCGACGTGGACGGCTGCCACGTGGTGACGGTCGAGGGCCTCAATGGCCCGCAGCTCACCCTGGTGCAGCAGCTCATCGTCGATCACAGCGCCTCGCAGTGCGGCTTCTGCACCCCGGGCATCGTGCTCTCGCTCACCGGGTTCTGCTTCCAGAGCCCCACCCTCTCCGACTCCGACGCCCTCGACGCGCTGGACGGCAACATCTGCCGCTGCACCGGCTACGCCGCCATCCGCAACGCCGCGCGCGCGCTGGCCGGACGCCTGGCGCCCTCCGCCTCGAAGAACCGGCTGGAGCTGCTGGTGAACGACGGCGTGGTCCCCGCGTTCTTCCGCGACATCCCCGCTCAGCTCGCCAAGCTCGCCGCCGCTCCAGAGAACGCCGACGCGGACGCGGTGCTGATCGCCGGGGCGACCGACCTCTTCGTGCAGAAACCGGACGCCCTGTTCGACGCCCCCAAGCTGCGCTTCCTCTCGCGCCGGCAGGACCTGGACTACGTCCGGGAAGACGCGGGCGTGCTGCGCATCGGCGGGGCCACGACCATCGAGGACTTCCGGCGCTCGGAGCCGGTGCGTCGCCACTTCCCGCAGCTCGAGCAGGACTTCCTGCTCCACTCCTCGACCATCCTGCGCAACAAGGCGACGCTCACCGGGAACGTGGTGAACGCCTCGCCCATCGGCGACGCGACCATCATCCTGCTCGCGCTCGATGCGCGGCTGGTCCTGGAAGCCAAGGACGGGAAGACCCGAGAGGTCCCGCTGTCCCGCTTCTTCCTCGGCTACAAGAAGGTCGACCTGGCCTGCGGCGAGCTGGTCCGCGAGATCGTCGTGCCGCTGCTGCCGCCCAACGCGCGCTACCACTTCGAGAAGGTCTCCAACCGCACCACCCTGGACATCGCGGCGGTGAACACCGCGGTGCGCGTGACGCGTGGCGCCGACGGGGCCATCACCGACCTGAAGCTCTCCGCGGGAGGCGTCGGGCCGACGCCGCTGCTGGTGGCCGGGCTCGAGACCTTCCACGGCAGGAAGCTGGACGCATCGACCATCGACGCCCTCGCCCGCGCGGCGATGGACGCGGCCCGGCCCATCGACGACATCCGCGGCTCGGCGGCCTACAAGAAGGCGCTGCTGGGCCAGCTGGTGCGCGCACACTTCGCCGCTGAGGTGACCCGATGAAGAACGAGGACATGAAGATGCACGTCCGGGGGGCGTCGCAGTTCGTGGACGACATCCCCACTCCGCCGGGCTGCCTGCACGCGGCGCTGTTCACCTCACCGATCGCGCGCGGCCGCATCCTGAAGCTCGACGTCTCCAAGGCCCAGGCTGCCCCTGGGGTGGTCGCGGTCTACACCCACCGCGACGTGCCCGGGCTGAACCAGGTCGGCCACATCCTCAAGGACCAGCCGCTCCTGGCCATCGACTCGGTGGAGTACATCGGCCAGCCCATCGCGCTGGTGGTGGCCGAGTCGCCGCGGGCGGCGCACCGGGCCGTGAAGCTGGTGAGCGTGGAGATGGAGAAGCTCGAGGCCGTCCTCGACCCCCGCGAGGCCGCCGCGCGCGGGCAGATCCACGGGCGCAAGCGGGTGATGTCCGTGGGCGACACCGCCGCCGCTTTCGCGCAGTGCAAACACGTCGTCCAGGGCCGGCTCTCGAGCGGGCCCCAGGAGCACTTCTACTTCGAGACCCAGCGCGCCCTGGCGCTGCCGGGCGAGCACGACGCCATCAAGGTCTGCGCCAGCGCGCAGGCCCCTGGCGCGTTCCACCACCACCTCGCCGAGGTGCTCGGGCTGCCGATGCACAAGGTGGAGCTGGAGATCCGCCGGCTGGGCGGCGGCTTCGGGGGCAAGGAGTCCACCGCGGTGTGGATCGTCGCGCCGGCGATGGCCGCCTTCCTGCTCAAGCGCCCGGTGAAGCTGGTGCTCGAGCGCAACGAGGACATCGCGACCACCGGCAAGCGCCACGCGTACGAGTACGACTACAAGGTCGGCCTCGACGCGGAGGGCAACCTGCTCGCCTACGAGGTGGACCTCTACCAGCACGCGGGCGCCTGTGCGGACATCTCCCCGGCGGTGCTGGGCCGCAGCTTCCTGCACGGCACCGGCTCGTACCGCATCCCCAACTACCGCATCACCGCGGTGAGCTGCCGGACCAACATCCCGCCGAACAACGCCTTCCGCGGCTTCGGCGTGCCGCAAGGCGCGTTCGCCATCGAGACCGCCCTCACGCACGCGGCGGAGGCTGCGGGACTGTCCCCCCTCGACGTGAAGCGCCGGAACCTGCTGCGCGAGGGCGACTCGCTGCCTTATGGCGTGAAGTTGGAGCGCGTGAACGCCTCCCGCTGCTGGGAGGCGCTGGACGCGCAGGCGGGGCTCGAGAAGCGCCGCGCCGCGATCGCCGAGTTCAACCGCACGCACCAGGGCCAGAAGCGGGGCCTCGCGGTGGTCCCGGTGTGCTTCGGCATCTCCTTCGCGCAGACGGCGCTCAACCAGGCCAGCGCGCTGGTGAACCTCTACGTCGACGGCACGGTCTCGGTGAGCACCGGCGCGGTGGAGATGGGCCAGGGCGTCAACACCAAGATCCAGCTCGTGGCGGCCAGGACGCTGGGCATCCACGCAGAGAAGGTCCGGGTGGACAGCACCAACACCTCGCGCATCCCCAACGCCTCGCCCACCTCGGCCAGCACCGGCGCGGACCTCAACGCCATGGCCACGCAGCTCGCGTGCGAGAAGATCGCCGCGCGGCTGCAGGCCTTCGCCGCGCAGCACCTGAAGGTGGCCGACGCGAAGAGCATCGCCGTCCGCGACGAGGCGATCTGGGTGGGCGACCGGAAGGCCGAGCTCTCGTGGGAGAAGCTGGTCGCCGCGGCGCAGTGGGCCCGCGTGGACCTGTCCGAGCACGCCTTCTACGCGACCCCCGACCTCCACTACGACATGGACGCCGAGCGCGGCCGGCCGTTCGCGTACTACGCCTACGGGACGTCACTGACCGAGGTGCTGCTGGACGTGGTGCGCGGCACCTACACGCTCGAGGCGGTGGACGTGGTCCAGGACGTGGGCCAGCCCATCTCGGCAGAGGTGGACCGCGGGCAGGTCGAGGGCGCCGTCATCCAGGGCATCGGCTGGGCGACCATCGAGCAGATCCGCTACGGCGCCGACGGCCGGGTGCTCACCGGGGTCAACGCCTACAAGGTGCCGGACATCAAGTTCGTGCCGCCCCGGTTCGAGGTCACGCTGCTCCCCGACTCGCAGAACCCCTTCGCGGTGGCCAACTCCAAGGCAGTGGGCGAGCCGCCCTTCGTGCACGGCATCGGGGCCTACCTCGCCGTCCTCGACGCGCTGCGCAGCGTCCGCAAGGACCGGCCACTGCCCTCGCTGCCGGTGACGCCGGAGAAGGCGTTCATGTACCTGCACGGCGGGTAGGTGGACGTGGACTGGGTCGACCTGGGGACGCTCTTCTGCAGTAGCCGACGCCCCCGAACCCGCGGATGATGCTGGCGTTTCCGGACTCTTCGGGGGCTTCGCGCCCCCGCCTTCCAGGAGCGACCATGCGAGCACTCGTCAAGGCGAAGCGGGAACCCGGGCTGGTCATGATGGACGTGCCCATGCCAGAGGTGGGCCCCAACGACGTCCTCATCCGCATCCACAAGTCCGCCATCTGCGGCACCGACGTGCACATCTGGAAGTGGGACGCCTGGAGCCAGAAGACCATCCCCGTCCCCATGCACGTGGGCCACGAGTACGCGGGCGTGGTCGCACAGATTGGCTCGGCGGTCACCGGCTTCAAGGTCGGCGACCGGGTCAGCGGCGAGGGCCACATCGTCTGCGGCCACTGCCGCAACTGCCGCGCCGGCAAGCGCCACCTCTGCCCCAACACCAAGGGCGTGGGCGTGAACCGCCCCGGCTCCTTCGCCGAGTACCTCTCCATCCCGGCGGTCAATGCGTTCAAGCTCTCCGACGAGATCTCGGACGACGTCGCGTCCATCTTCGACCCCTACGGCAACGCGGTGCACACCGCGCTCTCGTTCGACATGGTCGGCGAGGACGTGATCATCACTGGGGCGGGCCCCATCGGCATCATGGCGGTGGCCATCTGCAAGCACGTGGGCGCGCGCAACGTGGTCATCACCGACGTCAACGAGTACCGCCTGGAGCTGGCCCGCAAACTGGGCGCCACCCGCGCGGTCAACGTGGCCAAGGAGGAACTCAAGGACGTGATGGTGTCCCTGGGCATGACCGAGGGCTTCGACGTGGGCCTGGAGATGTCCGGCAACGGCGACGCCTTCAAGACGATGATCGCCTCCATGGTCAACGGCGGCCGCATCGCGCTCTTGGGCATCTTCCCCGGCGACGTGGCCATCGACTGGAGCCAGGTCATCTTCAAGGGCCTGTTCCTCAAGGGCATCTACGGCCGGGAGATGTTCGAGACCTGGTACAAGATGTCCGCGCTCATCCACAGCGGCCTGGACATCAACCCGGTCATCACCCACCGCTACCCCATCGAGGACTTCGCCAAGGGCTTCGAGGCGATGCTCAGCGGGCAGTCGGGCAAGGTGGTGCTGGACTGGGGCGTGAAGTAGCCGAGCTGCGGGGCCGGGTGCTCACGTCTTGCGCACCGGCCCCGCCAGCGCCGGCAGGTAGCCGCGGTCCGCCTCCTGGATGTGGTGGACCATCCAGTCGCCGAGCAGCGCCTGCACCTCGCGCCGGCGCACCGGTCCCGGCAGGTTCGCGAGCAATCCCTGGATCTTCTCCAGGTAGGCCGCGTGCGTCGCCGCGTGCAGGTCGGTGGTCGGGTAGTCGTGCCGCTGCAGCAGCTTCTCCTCGTAGTCGAAGTGCATCTGGGTGTGCGCTTTGAGCTCCGCGAGGGTCCGCGCCACCTCGTCTGCCGGCGCGTTCTTCTCGAAGGCCCGGTCGAGCTCGTTGAGCATCCTCACGATGTGGTGGTGCTGCTCGTCGATGGCCTCGACACCCAGCTCGAGGTCTGGGCCCCACTCGATCTGCGCCATGTGACGCCTCCCGTGGTCCCTTCAGTAACGGGACAGGGAGTCGCGCGCCCGCGTCAGACGGACCTCAGCGGACCTCGGCGCACACGGCCTCGAGGCTCGGTCCCGTTCCCTGCTTCCTCCAGCGCTCGCACCCTTCCTGGCGCTGCTCGGGAGGCCCATGGAGGAAGTGGTGCAGCCGCAGGAGCCTGCCGGCGCGCGTGGTGAGTCCTTGGGACTGCATCTCGGTCCCCAGCGCCTGGACCACCGCGGGGAGAGCCTGCCTGCGCGCCAGCTCCCGGGTGCTCCACCCCGGCGGATCCAGCCTCAGGTCCCAGTAGGTCACGTTCGCCAACAGCTGGGCCGCAGGCACCTGCGACGGGATAGAGGTGCCCACGAACGCTCCCAGGAACCCTGCCAGCAGGACCCCACGGGCCCCCAGCACGAGCCGGCGCTCGCGCGAGGACAGGCCCGAGAGCCGGCGGACCGACCGCACCGCTCCGGGGAGCAGCGCCAGCACCACGGCGCCGAAGGCGAGCAAGGTCCCCACGAAGCCCACCGCGAGAAACCCCAGGGCGGGCACCGCCAGGATCGCCGTCCACCTCCAGGGGCGGACGGGCGGCGGCAGACGCCGGACGCGGGCATAGACCGCGAAGAGCGCTGCATCGAGCAGCAGCGCCGGCAGCACCCAGTACGGCCAGGTACCCCACCACGCAGCGTTGCGCAGCATCATGTCCGTGCAGGTGCCGCACGCGAGCGCGCCCGAGGGCACGGCCAGCACCGCCAGCGCCACGATCCCCCAGCGCATCGTTCACTCCGGCTCGGCGAAGCGCGCGAAGACCTTGCGGCCGAACGCGGCGAGCTGGCGGTCGCTCGGATGGTCCACGGTCTCCACCGCCATCACCCGGCGCGCGACGTCGGGCGCCGTCCGCTGCAGGTAGGCCGAGAGCTCGAACTTCGCGGTCGAGGGCCCGCACAGCACCAGCGGGCCCAGGGGGCGGAGCACCTCCAGCACCGCGCGGTAGTAGCGCTCGTGCAGGTGGGCGCCGCGTCGGCCGCTGGCGGTGGCCTTGTTGGGCCGGTGCACCTCCTGGTCCGGCGGGGTCGCGGGGATGCGCGTCGGCTCGCCGCCCAGCGGGACCACCCGCGCCTCCTTGTGATCGATCCACACCACCGTCTCTCGCTCGGCCATCTCGCTCCTCGGTTCAACCGCGCGCCCAGGACTCCACAGGTAGCAGCCCTTGGCCCCGCTCACCTGCGGCGCGAGCTGGCGGCACAGCTCGACGGACAGGAGCGCGAGGGTAGGCAGGGGAACAGGGCGAGTCCAGATCCAGAGCCCGAGATGGCCCGCGAGCGACGAGCCCTCCCGTCTGTGCGTCCCGGCACTGTTCGCCGGAGCCTGACCCGTTCTGCTCTCACTTCCTGCTAGAACGACTGCCTTCACAAGTGGAGAAACCCTGATGCGATTGTCCACTACATGGGGCCCCTTGCTGGCGGCGGCAGCCTTGGGCTGCGCCTGCAGCAACTCACCCAGTTCCTCGGCGGCAGACGTCGCCGTCCTCGCACCCGACGATGCCGCAACATCCACGCCACCCCACGATGCCGGAGCATTCACGCCACCCGATGGCGGCAGCTCGCCATCTCTCGATGGTGGAAACCCGACCCTCGACGGCGGAAGCGTCGCCACGGATGAGGGCTCGTCGGCGTTCCTCATGTTCTTCAATGGAGGTCTGTAATGAAGCGCGTTCGAACCGTTTCCGTTTCCGCTGCGGGTCTCGCCCTGATGGTCCTGCTCGTCGCGGGCATCGTTCGCGCAGCGCCGGGCGACATCGTCCGCTCGAAGAACTGCCAGGTGACCTCCATCGAGCGCGGCCTTCCGATACCGGTCAACTACAACCCCTCCTACACGTGCGGTTGGGGGGGCGTGAGCTCCGAGGATGAGACGGTGCTGGTCACCTTCGCCTGCGACGGGGGAGCGTTGGCGGTGCGGATGGCCGAGTCCTCCCTCGTGAAGGGGCTCTTCGCAGCACAGCTCCAGGCATCGCTGAACCAGGGCAAGAAGTTCAAGGACATCACCACCAGGTCCTTGACGTGGGTGGTGACCTCGGACTGCTCGAAGTGCAGCGAGCCGACGTCGTGCTCGGAGTCGCTGACGTACTGGGGCCTCACCGCCGGCAGCACGATCACGCGGAACGTCCTCATGGCCTGGAAGATGTAGCGCGTCGAGGGGTGCGCATCCCCGGTTCAACCGCGCGCCCAGGACTCCACCGCCGCCACCAGCTTCGCCTCGTCGGCCGCGGGGTCCCAGAGGTCGCGCTTCAGCCAGTGGATGAGCCGCCCCTCCTCGAAGAAGAGGTAGCAGCCCTTGGCCCCGCTCACCTGCGGCGCGAGCTGGCGGCACAGCTCGTCCGCCGGGTCCTCCCAGCCGCTGGCCTGGCCCGCGAGCAGCACCAGCGTCACCCGCCCCTGCCCCGCCGCCAGCACCTTGGGGAACGGGCGCCGCGCGGCGTCGGCCGTGGGCACCACCGCCAGCAGCGCCAGCTCCGGGGCCCCGCCCACGCAGAGGCGCGCCCGCTGCACCGCCTGCGGGTCGGTCGCGGAGAACACGTGGACCTGGGTCCGCTCC
>CAZAIE010000154.1:0-10349 GCA_964485035.1 uncultured Myxococcaceae bacterium
AGGTTCCCCAGAGGACTTGCACCTCCTGGTCACGCCCATGCTGGGCACACCAACGAGGCGCCGGACGCCTTCAGCGCCGGCGCGAACCTGTTCCTGGTGCTCATGGCCGCGCGCGACGGGCAGTGGGCGCAGCTGGAGGAGATCGTCCACCTCTTCCAGCGCGCGACGATGCGCATGCGCTTCGCCGAGGTCCCGGTGGTCACCGCGCCGTTCGGGCTGACCCTCGGCGGCGGCTCGGAGATCGCCATGCACGGCATCGCCCTGCGCGCCCACGCGGAGCTGTACATGGGCCAGGTCGAGGCGGGCGTGGGGGTCATCCCCGCGGCCGGCGGCTGCAAGGAGCTGATGCTGCGCGCGATGGCCAACGTCCCGGACACCGTGGACCCGTTCCTGCCCATCTCCAAGGTGTTCGAGACCATCGCCATGGCCAAGGTCTCGGTGAGCGCGGAGAACGCCCGCGACCTCCTGCTCCTGCGCGAGGGCGACCGGGTGAGCCTCTCCCGCGAGCAGCTCTTGCGCGACGCCAAGGAGACGGTGCTGGGGCTCTCGCGCGCCGGCTACCGCCCGCCCACGCCGCGCACCATCCGCGTTCCCGGCGAGGCGGGCATCGCCAACCTGAAGGTCTACTGCTGGGGGCTGGCGCAGGCGCACCAGATCAGCGAGCACGACCTGAAGATCGCCACCAAGCTCGCCCACGTGCTCTGCGGCGGGACCGTGGCCGCCGGCGCCCGCGTCACCGAGCAGCGCATCCTCGACCTGGAGCGCGAGGCGTTCCTCTCGCTTTTGGGCGAGCAGAAGACCCTGGAGCGCATGGAGTACATGCTCCAGCACAACAAGCCCCTGCGGAACTGAGCGCCGAAAGGATCCCGCCATGCGAGACATCGCCATCGTCGCTGGAGTACGCACGCCCTTCGGCCGGGCATTGAAGGGTACGCTCAACAGCACCCGCCCCGAGGAGCTGGTGGCCCCGCTGGTCGCCGAGCTCTTCCGCCGCGTCCCCCAGGTGAAGGCCGCCGACGTCGAGGACTTCGCGCTCGGCTGCGCGATGCCCGAGGGGGAGCAGGGGCTCAACCTCGCCCGCGTCGCCGCGTTGTACTCGGGCCTGCCGGTGGAGGTGCCGGCCATCACCCTGAACCGCTTCTGCTCCTCCGGGCTGCAGGCGCTGGCGTTTGCCGCGGGGAGGATGGCCGCCGGGGAGATCGACATCGCCCTCGCCGGCGGCGTGGAGAGCATGTCCCTCGTGCCCATCGGCGGCTACCGGACCAGCCTGAACCCCGGGCTCGCCGACCGCTGGCCGGAGGTGTTCATGCCCATGGGGCTCACCGCGGAGTTGGTCGCGCGCCGCTTCGAGGTGGGCCGCGAGGAGCAGGACCGCTTCGCGCTCGCGAGCCACCAGAAGGCGGTGGCGGCGCAGCAGGCGGGCCGCTTCGAGGGGGAGGTGCTGCCGATCCCTGCGACGGTGTACACGCCCGACGGCGCGCGGAGCACGGCGCCGTTCGCCGCCGACGAGCTGCCGCGAGCCGACTCGACGCTCGAGAAGCTGGCCGGGCTCAAGCCCGCGTTCGACCCCAAGGGCACGGTCACCGCCGGCAACTCGAGCCCTCTCACCGACGGCGCGGCGATGCTGCTGGTGATGACCCGCGAGGAGGCGGAGCGGCGCGGGGTCACGCCGCTGGCCTGGTTCCGGCACTTCGTCGTCCGCGGCGTCCCCCCGGAGATCATGGGCATCGGCCCCGTCCCGGCCATCCGCGCGCTGCTCGCCAAGGCGCGGCTCGAGCTGAAGGACGTGGACCTCTTCGAGGTGAACGAGGCCTTCGCCGCGCAGGCTGCCTACTGCGGCCGCGAGCTGGGCATCCCCGCCGAGAAACTCAACGTCAACGGCGGGGCCATCGCCCTGGGGCATCCCCTGGGAGCGACTGGCGCGCGCCAGGCGATCACCGCCATCGCGGAGCTGCGCAAGCGCGAGGCGCGCTACGCGGTCTGCTCCATGTGCATCGGCGGCGGCATGGGCGCGGCGGCGCTGATCGAGCGGGCGTAGCGAGCCTGCGAACGGCCGCTGCCCAGAGCGGGCGAGCGGCCGTCGCCCAACTACCTCACGAAGAAGACGCTCAGGTTGTAGCCCTCGAGCGAGTTGGTGCAGGAGTTGGTCACGTAGGCGCGGCTGCGCCGGCGGTCCACCGCCACGTTGTCGGCGAGCCCATCCACCGGCGACCCGCACCCGCGGCTCTTCGCTGCGCCCAGCGTGCCCACGTGCTGTTCGCTCTGCAGGTCCACCACCTGCAAGCCCCGACCGCTCCCCGCCACCAGGAGCATCGGCACCCCGTTTCCGTAGTGACCTCCCACCGGCCCCACCTCGGGCAGCGGCAGCGACCCAACCAGCGAGCCATTGATCGTCCCGTAGCGAATGCTCCCACTCGATGCGTCGGGCAGGAAGTACCGCTGGGTCGTCGGGTCGAGGTAGACCCCGAACTTCCCGTTGGAGGACACCTGGTTGAAGAAGCCGGCCGAGACGACACCGGCGCCGTTGGTCGCGGCCAGGAAGAAGCGGCCGCCGGGTCCGGAGGAGTCGTCCCAGGCGACTCCCATCGCGTAGCAGCACGGGTAGTTGCTGATCGTCTGGCGCGGCTGCGCGAAGAGGGCCTGCATGTCCACCACCTGGTAGTAGCGCTGGCGCTCCATCACCAGGGCCGTGATGGAGCCCTCTGCGAGTCCCAGCGCCCTGGGGTCGATGGTGAGGTTCGAGACCGACTCGACCAGCGGCGACGGCCACTGGCGCAGGACGGCAACCGCCCCAGGCACCGCCGCCCAGAGCTGGTCGCCCGTCGCCGCCAGGGCCACGGCGCGGCTGGGCAGGCTCACCACCTCCAGCGGCACGTTCCAGTCGTCGGGGTCGAAGAAGCGCAGCGAGGGAGTCCCGTCGGGAGCCAGCGCCAGCCGGTCGGCGAGCGGCCAGAACGCCACCCGCCCGGGCAGCCCCGGCACGTCCGGCCCCAGCTCGACCGTGTTCGGCCCCGAGGCCATCCGCCCCGGGTTCACCACCGTGACCACATGCGGGCCCACCTTGAGCGGGGTCGTACCACCGACCTGGAAGGTCATCTTGTTCGACGACAGGTAGAAGGCCTGCACCTGCACCCCGTCCACCAGGATCTGCGAGCAGGGGCTGAAGTTCTCGCCGTAGACGGTCACCGCAGTCGTCCCCAGCGGCATCGCGACGATGGGCGAGAGTCCTCCCACCAGCGGCCGGGTCGCCGGGACGCACTGCGACAGGCAGCAGGCCCCGCCCTTGGGGCAGTCGGTGTCGGTCAGGCACCCCACGCACTGGTTGCCGTCGCAGGCGTAGAGCGGCGGCTTGCAGATGCCGCACGAGGCGCCGCAGTGCAGGACGTCGGCGCACGCCGCGCAGGTGTTGCCGCTGCACCAGCGCCCGGGACCGCAGTCGGAGTCGAGGGCGCACTCCACGCACTTCTCCTCGACGCAGAACGTCCGCGGCGGGTCCACCGGGGCGACGCAGTCCAGCGAGCGGGTGCACTCCACGCACATGGTCCCGTTGCAGGCGGGGGTCGGGGCTTTGCAGGTCACGCACGATGGCCCGCACTTCTGGGCGGTGGCGCAGGGCACGCACGCGCCGCCCTCGCAGGTGGTGGACTTGCTGCACGCGCCGCAGGTCGGCCCGCAGTGGAGGTCCACGTCGCAGGGGACGCAGGCCTGTCCCGGCCCGCAGTAGAACGCGCCCAGCTTGCGGCACTGGTCGTCGCTGGTGCAGGGGCCGACGCCGGAGTCGGGGGTCAGCCCCGCGTCGGGGCGGACGCCCGTGTCGGGCACGGGGCCGGTGTCGCCCGCGGGCCCGGAGTCCTGGCGGTGCGAGGCGTCGCGACCGGGCGCCGCCGCGTCGGGCGGCTCGAGAACCTCGGCGTCGAAGCCCTCCTCACCCGCGTCCAAAGGCTCCTGCGCCGCATCGAGCCTGGCACTCGCGTCAAGGGCCGGGACGGTCCCGTCCTTGACGCAAGCCCTGGTGCGCACATCGCAGGTGTACCCCGCGGGGCAGTCGGCGGCCGCGGCGCAGGTCTTCCCGGAAAAATCGATGTCGTCCACCGTGCAGGACGAGAGCACCAGCAGGGCCGCCAGGGGCAGGGTCTGTGCAGTTCTCATGACGGTCACTCCCTAGAAGCGCAGGGTGCAGGCGACGCTGCCCGGCCCAACCGACAGGCCCGACTCGAGCGACCGCTCGGGCTCGGCCTGGGACGGCGAGGTCACAAGCGGGATCACCGCCAGGACCACCCCCGCGGCCGCGAGGACGCCACCCGCGATGTAGGCGACGTTGGCACCCATCGCGGAGCCGTGCGCCTCCTGAAGCTTCGCGGCGGCGGCACTCGCCGAGGACTCGGCGACCGCCTCGTCGCGCTGCGACTTCGCCTGCAGGCCCAGGAAGGCGCCGACGCCGACGCCCACCACCCCGAGCCCTGCGAGCGAGTAGCCGGTGATGGCCATGACCTTTCGGCCGGCCCCCCCGCTCTCCTTCTGGAGTCCGCCGACGGGCTGGTCGGTCGGCTTCGGGTCGCGGGCCACGACCTTGATCTCCGGCTCGGGCTTCGGCTGCACGGGCTCGGGAGGTGGCGGTGGCGGCGGGGCCACCGGCTCGGCCGCGACCTTGGCCGGCTCACCGGCGACGGTGCGGACCTTCTGTGGGGCCTTGTCGGAAGCGAAGCGAGCGGGGCCGTTGCCGTGGGCGTCGTAGGCCTCGATGAAGTACTCGACCACGCCGGTCATGGCCACGCCGGGGATGCTGGCGGTGAAGGTGGCGCCGTTCCCGCGGCTGAGGCTCGCGCTCAGGAAGCGCTTGGTCCCGGCGGCCCGGTAGTAGAGCGTGGGCTCGAAGATCTCCGAGTCGTCGGTGATCTGCGCGGTGAGCGTCAGCACCTTGCCCGCGGGCGCCTCGGCAACCGGCGTGTGGCTGATCTTGGGGGGCCGGGTGTCTGCCCCGAAGGACGTGGATGGCACGCACAGCAGCGCCGCGAGCGGCAACGCCGTCCAGACTCTGCGCCTCATCGGAAGCTCCTCCCTGGCCTGAGTGCCCTCACTCTACACCCGGGCCTCTCCGGTCCTCCCGGCGATTTCCAGCCCCTTCGGAATGCGTCCAGCGAGAGACGGAAGCCGGGTGGCCAGAGCCCCAGGTGCCAGGGACGACCCATGCCTTCTGAGTGGGGAGCCGGCGTAGGGAAGTGTGCCGCTCACTCCGCCAGTTCCAAGTCCGCGTGGAGAGGAGCGAATCCAGGGGGCCTGGCACCCGGACGCCGCCGCCGCGATGAAGCTCCAGGCACGAGGCTTGCTGCTGCAACCAGCCATGGTCGCGCTCGAACTCCCAAGCCCGGTGCCGCTCACCCCAGAAGAAGTCGTCGCGCTGCGCCGCCGGCTCTGGACCCGCTTCGAGTCCCCCAGCTACAAGCCGCCGATGCTGCCCGCCACGGCGGCGGAGGTGCTCTCGCTCGCCTCGCGCACCAACGTGGAGATCGGCGACCTGGTCGAGCTCCTCGAGCGCGACGCGCTCCTCGCCGCGCGGGTGCTGAAGGTGGTGCAGTCGCCCTTCTACGCGGGGCAGATGGCCATCCGCTCGCTGAGGCAGGCGGTGGTCCGCATGGGGCTCAAGTCGCTGCGCGACCTGGTGGTGCAGAGCGCGGTCACGGCCAAGGTGTTCCAGTCGCGAGGCTACCTGGAGGAGATGAGCCTGTTGATGAAGCACAGCACGGCGACGGCCTATCTCTCGCGCGCGGTGTGCAAGCTCGCGGGCATCGACGGCGAGTACGCGTTCATGGCCGGGCTGTTCCACGACCTGGGCATCGCCGCGACGCTGCTGGTGCTGGAGGAGGCACCGAACCAGACGCCCCCGCCGCTGGCGCCGCTGTGGCCGGTGGTGACCTCGCTGCACGGCGACGCGGCGGCCATCGTCATCCGCAAGTGGAACCTGCCCTCGACGCTGGAGGGCGTGGCGCGGTTCCACCACGACCTGTCGACCGACCCGGCGACGCTGCGGCTGACCGCGGCCGTCCGCCTCGCCGACTGCCTCACCCACGAGATCGGCCTGTCGCTCAGGCTGGGCGGCCACGAGGTGGACGACAACGAGGGCGCCACGGCCCGGGACGCGATGGCCGTGCTCGGCTTCGGCGACGCGGAACTCGAGAAGCTGCGCGCGGAGGCCCGCGGCATCCTCGCCCACCTCAAGGAGATCGGCGCGGGCTGACCCGCGCCGACCTCGCCGCGGGGCTACTCCGGCAAGCGCACCACCCGCACCACGGTGGAGGAGCGCGAGACGGTGAGCCGCGCACCCTTCTCCGCGACCCGGAAGGAGACGAAGCCCAGCCCGCCCCGCCGGAGGGTGGCGGGATGAGAGGCCCACGGATCCACCCGGAGGATGGGCCCCGTGCGCTTCGAGCCGGGGAGGTTCTCGTACCGGAGCGCGGCGCCCAGCCACCCCGGGTGGTCGGGGTCCTTCACCGCCTTCGGGAAGTGGAGCCGCTTGTTGGCCAGGGCGGAGGCGCTGAGCTTTCCCTCCAAGGTCGAGAAGAGCAGCGCCGTCGCGAAGTCGGGCCACCACTGCGCGGCCGGCCGGCCGTCGGTGGGCGCCATGCGCTCAACCTCGTCGGGACGAGAGAGGAACGCCTCAATCCACGCGCGCCCGCCGCGGTCGATGACCGTGCCCGGCTGGGCGATCTGGATGGCCCCCGCCTGGTCGAAGGCGTACTCCGCCACCAGGGAGCCCAGGCCGTAGCTCGCCCCGCTGTCGTACTGGTCGTCGAGGTAGTCGGTGACCTCCAGCGCGCTCAGGGAGAGCCGGGTGGGGTCGCCCAGGGCCAGCTCCACGACCCACGGCTCGCTGTAGCCGCCCCAGTTCTCGGCGAGCTCCGCGGCGCCCTCGTGAATGTAGATCGCGCTCGCCACCCACGCCGGGAGGCTCCCGGAGGCGAGGTAGGGCGCCGCCCGCCGGTAGAACTCCAGCAGGTGGGCGTTCTCGTGGCCCAGGGTGCTGGCGATGGACGCCAGCTCGGAGGAGGAGACGAGCGGGCGGCAGTAGGCGACGTCGCCGTAGTCGTACTGACCACCAGTGTTGTACAGGGTGATGGACGAGACGAAGGCCGCCGCCCCGCCCCGCGGCAAGAGGTCGGTGAAGAGGACGTCGAACCTCCCGTTCTTGTCCACGTCGGGGTTGGAGGCGTAGATGGCCTTTCCCCGCGGCAGCACGGTCTGGTCGAGCGCGGCGATCAGCGGGGCGATGAGCGAGGGCAGCAGGTTCGCGCCCGCCTTCTTCACCGTCTGGTCCTCCCAGAGGTTCACCAGCGTGCCGGTGCCCACCAGGCGGCCGGTGCGCTGCAGCACCTCGCCCGCGTCGCCGAGCACCCGGAAGGTCCGCGTGTCGCCGATGGCCCTCCACTCGGACTCCAGGACGGCGTCCCCGTGCGGCCGGAGCACCCCTTGGCGCGCCGCCTCGGTGAGTTCCTTGAAGGGGTTGTGGCGCCCGCCGAGGTCCAACGGGAGTGGCCGCTCGAGGTCCGCGGCGTCCATCGCCTCGCCGGGCAGGGGCGACGCGAAGTCACCGCTCAGGCTCACCGGGTAGGGCAGCTGCTCGCGACCGCTGGGATCGAGGTCGACGACAGCCATCCGGTACTGCCCGGGCAGCAGGTCGAACGAGCCGGGTCCGAACGCCGCCGCGTCGCCGACGGGCGTCGCCCCGCCCTTGCACACGCCGGCCACGCAGGCCTCCGTCGGGCTGCAGGCGGTGGGCACCCAGGTGGTCCCGGTGGCGTCGCACTGGACGACCTGGGTCCCACCGTCGGAGCACTTCTTCTGGCCCGCCGCGCAGATGGCGCGCGCGCACGCCCCCGCGGGCGAGCAGACCATGCCCATCGCGCAGGTCTCGGCGACCCACGTCGTCCCCGAGGGGTCGCACTGCTCGCGCTGGTTCCCGCCCACGCCCGCAGTGCACCTCGCCGTCCCGGCCGCACAGATGACCGGCTTGCAGGAGACGGTGGAAGCGCAGGCCTGGCCAGTGGGACAGGGGTTGGTGAACTCCTTGGTGCCGAACTCCTGGCACAGCACCACCGCCTTGCGGTCCGTGCTGCACCGGTCGACGGTGCAGACCCCCTTGCGGCACTCGGCTTCCAGCGCGGTGACGGGGACGCAGACGTCCGAGTCGGGGCAGGTCTTGGGGAACCAGCGGGTGCCGGTCTCGTGGCAGAGTTCGCGCTCGCTGGTCACGCCGGTGCCCTTGCAGGCCATGCGGCCGGGGGTACAGACCCGCGGCTCGCACCCATCGTCGGTCGAGAGGACGTCTCGGGTGACGCAGGCCTCGTCGTCGCGGCAGGGGGAGGCGACGTACCCGAGCCGGTCCTCGGCGCAGACCTCGCGCACGCCTCCCTCGCACCGGTACCCGCCGGCGGGGCACGCCGCGGGCGAACAGCCGGTGGCACCGGAGACGACCGCGCAGACCTCCCCGGAGTCGCAGGGCAGCGCCTCCCAGGCGTCACCGCCCTCGCTGCAGACCTCGCGCTCGGCCGTGCCGGTGGCGAGGCAGCGGGCGGCGCCCGGCTCGCAGAGCTTCGAGCACCCCACGGAAGACAAGAGGACCAGCACCGCCAACGCAACCCTGCCCATGTTTGCCTCGCTTCATGCGCGCCACGACCGCTCGGCCCAGGGACCTAGCTCTATCAGCCAGGGGAGTTCCGCCCAAGCGTCCGATTTGGGCCGGGTGGGACGGCCGGGAACCCCCGGCATTCAGGGCATGCGCGCGGCGAAGTCCCGCTCCTGCAGCGCCAGGCGGTAGACCTCGAGCAGCGCCCGGGTGCGCCTCTCCCCGGTGAACTCCAGCGCACGGGCGCGCGCCGCGCCCGCGAGCGTCCGCCGCCGCGTCCGATCGGCGAGCTCGACCAGCGCCGCGCCCACGGCCTCCTCCTTCGGCGCCACCACCAGCCCGTCCACGCCGTGGCGCACCAGCTCGGGCATGGCCCCCGCGTCGCCGGCGAGAACCGGGACGCCGCACGCCAGCGCCTCCAGCACAGCGCGGCAGGTGCCGTCATTGCCCTCGGCGAGCCAGACCTTCGCGTCCAGCGACCGGTAGGCGTCGACCAGGTCCGGCCCGGTGCGATAGCCGGGGAAGTGGACCCGTCCGGCCAGCCCGAGTTGCGCGGCGAGCGCGCGCACGTACGGCTCGTGCTCCCCCCGGCCGACGATCGCGAGATGCGCGTCGGGGGCCAGGGAGGCCACGCGCGCGAGCGCGCGGAGCAGCACCTCGTGCAGCCGGTCGGGCTTGATGCGGGACACGATGCCGAAGAGGACCGCGTGGGAGGGAAGCCCGAGCGACGCGCGCAGCCGCCCCGTCCCCGGGCAGAACCGCACCGTGTCCACCCGGCCCGGGACCACGTGCAGGCGCGGAGCCGGAACCCGGTGGTGGCGCTGCAGTCGCAGCGAGTAGTCGGCGCAGGGGACGACCACCGCGTCGCAGGCCCGGAAGGCCACCCCGCGCAGCGCCCCGGGACGGGTGGAGCGCAGCGTCTCGGCGGTGCGGACCAGCGCAGGCCGGCGGGGCCCGAGTCCCTGCAGCGCCGCCAGCGCCAGCGTGTGGTCGTGGGAGAAGCGCGCGTGCACCAGGTCGGCCTCGCGCATGCGGCGGCGCAGCCGGACCACGTCGCGCAGCGACTCCAGCGGGGAGGACTTGCGGCACAGCGCCAGCTCGGAGAGGACCGGGAAGCCCGCGGCGCGGACCGCATCCGCGTAGTTGCCGGGCCGGCGGGTGTCGAGGCCGAAGAGGACCTCGTGGCCGGCGTCGGCGAGGCCGCGCGCATCCTCGAGGCAGAGCTCGGCCGGGCCGGTGACCGAGGAGGTCGAGAGCAGCATCAGGACGCGCACGGAGGCCCCCCGCCGCGCGCCTCGCGCTCGAGGTCGCGCAGCTTCACGTACTTGAGCACGTCGTAGGTCGCGCTGAGCCCCGCGTAGACCAGCCCGTCCCAGCCGTCGAGCACGCCCAGCCAGAGCACGTAGCGCTTGAAGAACCCCCACGGCCAGCGCAGGAGCGAGAGCGGCGAGAAGCGCTTGCCAGCCGCGAACCGGTCCCGCGCCGCGAGGGTGCTGTAGCGGTTCACCTTCTCCACGAACTCGTCGTAGGTGGCATACGTCTCGTGGAGGATCGGCGCCGAGAGCCGCGCCACCCGGCCGTCCACCTCGGCGCCCTCGTGGATGGCCCGCTCGGGGAAGCGCGCCCGCTCGCGACGGAAGAGGCGCAGGTGGCGCTCGGCGAAGCGGCCCCCGAAGCGCTGGCGGCGCCCGAAGGCCCAGGTGCGGAAGCGGATGAGGTAGCCGTCGAG